>BEHZ01000083.1 GCA_002923335.1 bacterium HR23
TCCTTCAAAGAGGAAAAGGTGCGATAGGCACCATGCCAATACATCAGGACGCCTCCCGGGGCTTGCCTATGGCTAGGCGCAGGCCCGCCAGGGTGCCGTCGTCGTAGAGCACTCTCCCCTGGGCGAACACCGCCACCAGGAAGGGGTCGCCAGCCAGCAACCCCTGGCGCACCTCTAAAGGACGCAGCACCAGGGGCACCAGCATGGTGCGGAAGCGCCGGCCCTTATCCACCTCCTCCGCCATCTCCTGGAGGGCGGTGGTGAGGATATCCTTGCTCTGGCTCACCACCAACAGGGTAATGGCCCCCTGACTTCCCGGCAGGCCATGGGCCAGGCTCCCGTAGAGGATCACTCCCTGCACCTCCCGGGGATACGCCTTGAGCAGGCGGCGCATAAAGGTGTCCAGCACCCTTTGCTGTCGGCGCAGTTCAGGGTTACCCCTGGGCATGGGCTTTCACCTTCTCCCCTGTCTCGTCCCCCAGCAGTTGCCCCTGCACCAGTTGCCGGTAAGGGCCCTCCTGGACCAGCAACTGGTCATGGCTCCCCTCCTGCACGATGCGCCCATCCTGCAAGACCAGGATACGGTCGGCTCGCCGCAAGGTGGAGAGGCGATGGGCGATAACGATGACCGTGCGCCCCTCCATGACCCTCTCCATCGCCTCCTGGAGGCGCTCCTCGGTCTCAGCGTCCACACTGGAGGTGGCGTCGTCTAGCACCAGCACCGGGGGGTCCAGCAGGAGCACACGGGCGATGGCGAGGCGTTGGCGCTGTCCCCCTGAGAGGGTTACCCCCCGCTCCCCCACCCAGGTGTCGTAGCCCTGGGGAAGGGAGAGGATGAAGTCGTGGAGTTGGGCAACCTGGGCGCTGCGCACCACCTCCTCCAGTGTGGCGTTGGGCTTTCCGTAGGCGATGTTCTCCCGAATGGTGGCAGAGAAGAGGAAGGTATCCTGCAGAACGATGCCGACATTCCGTCGCAGGCTCTCCAAGGAGAGGTCTCGGATATCTATGCCGTCCAAAGTAATGCGCCCCTGGCTAACATCGTAAAAACGGGGGATGAGGTGCACCAGGGTGCTTTTTCCAGAGCCGGCCGGCCCTGCCAGGGCAACGACCTCCCCCGGCCGGGCCTCAAAGGTGATCCCTCGGAGAACAGGCTTGCCCCCGTAGGAGAACCACACCCCTTCAAAGCGCAGGTGGCCCCGTGCCCTGCCGAGGTGCACCGGATGGGGACGCTCCTGCACCGGGGAGGGGGTATCCAGCACCGCAAAGATGCGCTCACCCGACGCAACGGCACGGGTGAAGGTGTTGACCACCCATCCCACCATGCGCAGGGGCATAGTGATAAGCCCCATGTAGAAGAAGGCCTGGGCCACACCCCCCGGGGTAAGGCGCCCCGCCTGCACCTCGCCCACCCCCACCAGCAAGAGGACGCCGCCTGCCAGGCCAAAGGCGAGCGCCATCTGGGACGCGTTGCTGGCCTGCAAGCGGGTGGAGGTCAGCGCCAGAGAGGCGACCTCCTGAGCGGTGGCGTTGAACTTGGCCTCCTCGTAGGGGGCGGAAGCGAAGGCCCGCACCACCTTGGCCCCCTGGAGGTTCTCCTGGAGGACAGTAGTCATACGGGCCATGCCCTCCTGGGTCCTCTGCCACACCTCCCGCAGGGCACGGGCGGTAACCGTTGCCCGCCACGCCACAAAGGGAGCAAAGGCAACTACCACCAGCGCCATCCGCCAGTTGGTCGCTACCAGCACCACCACGGCTCCCACAACCAGCACCAGCAGGCTCACCGCCCGGACCAGCCCCATGCTGATGAACCACCGGACACCCTCCACATCCACCGTCGCCCGGGACATCAGGGCCCCCGTCTGCTGGCGGTCGTGGTAGGCGAAGGAAAGGCGGTGCAGGGTGTCCAGCAGAAGGTTGCGCAACCGATAGGCGACCTGTTGGGAGACCTTCTCCGCCAGATATGTCTGCCCAAACGATAGGAGGCCCCGCAGGAGGCTGGCCCCCAGCACACCCCCGGCCAGCAACACCAGGGCCGCCACACCCGCCTGGGCGAGAGCGCGGTCTATGGTTAGGCCCAGAAGGCGGGGCACCGCTACACCGAACAGCGACGCCCCCAGCCCGCACACCAAAGCCAAAAGAAGGCTCCAGCGCTGAGGCCAGGCAAAGGTCATGAGCCTCCAGAGGACACGCATCCCTATCCCCCCTTTACCATCTTACCCCCATCTGCCGACCACCCGCCACACCCCGATACGGTGGCCCTGGAGAGACGCTCAGGCGCTGTGGGAAGGATTCCCGACCTCTCCAGGGGAAGGCCCACACATATATATCGTTTGGAGTATTTGGAGCATCTTTACAAGGCACCAGGAAAATGTTATCTTCATGTTGAAGTTGTGCGCAGGAGGGTTTCATGGCCCGTGTAACGGTAACCATAGAGGGCGACTGGGCAGAAGTGCAGGGCATCCTTGCACGTTTAGGAGAGGGAGCACCCCCTGTAGAAAAAGTTGCTGTTGAGGCGCAGGCGGAAGCCCCAGCCCGTGCCGCAGAGAAGGCCGAGCGAGAGTGGACGCCCGGACAGGTTCGGCGCTTCTGGCGCAGGCTCTCGAACGACGCCAGGCGGGTTCTGAGGGAAATGGCCAAGCATCCGGAGGGCATCTCCTGGACCGCCCTTCAGCAGGCTCTGGGCATGCGGGCACGGGAAGTGGGCGGAACCCTCTCCTCCGTTGGCCACCGCATGCGGGGCTTCGCAGGGCTGCCCCGCCCTGTCCAGAAGATAACCCTCCCCGAAGGGAAAGGGTATCGTCTTATCCCCAGCGTGGCCAAGGTCATCGCCTCCCTGGAGGAGTAGGCTTCTCATCTGGCCGCCGTTGCCTTTCCCGAGAGGGGGAATCGGGCCCCTCGCCTAAGGCCGCCGGACGCCCCCTTGCTTTCGGCCGGCGCCGTGGGTATCTTTACTACCAAAATACGGGGCTACCCGTGCCCCGCATCAGGAGGAGGCGTGGTAGAGTTCCTGAAAGCCAGAGACGAAGAGAGCATCCGCATCTATGCCGAGCCATTGCAGGCATTTGTCGCTTCCCTTTTCCGGAAACTCGGCCTCTCTCAGGAGGACAGCCAGACCGCCGCCTCTGTTCTTGTGCGGGCGGACCTGCGGGGCATCGACTCCCACGGCACCCAGCATTATATTGAGAGCATTTACGTGCCGGGCCTGATGGACGGACGCATCAACGCCCGCCCCCACATACAGGTAGTGCGGGAGACCCCCGTCTCTGCCCTGGTCAACGGCGACGGGGGACTGGGGCTGGTGGTTGGCCCCTATGCCATGCGCCTGGCCATTCAGAAGGCCCTGGCCTCCGGGGTGGGGATGGTAGCAGTGCAGAACAGCCGACACTACGGCGCCGCCCAAATCCACGCGCTCATGGCCCTGGAGCACGACCTTATCGGCATCTCTATGACCAACGCCTCGCCTATTGTGGTGCCCACCTTTGGAAGGGAGCCGCGCCTGGGCACCAACCCCCTGTGTGTCGCCGTCCCTGCCGGCAAGGAACCGCCGTTTGTCCTGGACATGGCCACCAGCACCGTGGCTATGGGGAAGGTCGTCATTGCCCAGGCGTTGGGCAGAAGCCTGCCCTTGGGCTGGGCCACCGACGAGAACGGCATCCCCACCACCGATGCCAACAAGGCTCGGGCCGCCCGCCGTCTCCTCCCTCTGGGGGGCACACGGGAGCAGGGGAGCCACAAGGGCTACGGCCTGGGGGCGGTGGTGGATATCCTGACCGGCATCCTCTCGGCAACCGGAAGCAGTATGGAACTCCAACCCCAGGGGTGCGCCGGCCACTTCTTCGCTGCGTGGCGGATTGACCTCTTTCGGCCAGTAGAGGAGTTTAAGGCGCACATGGACACCTTCTTGCGCACCCTGCGGGAGACGCCCCCCGCCCCCGGCCACGACCGGGTGCTGTATGCCGGCTTGCCGGAGTGGGAGACAGAGCAGGAGCGCAGGGCCAAAGGTATCCCCATCCCCCGCAAGACGCTGGCCTACTTCCGCCAGGTGAGCGCCGAACTGGGCATCCCTTATACCTTGGGGGCGTAGCGAAGGGAGCAAAGGGCCATCGCCTTGAGGCAGGGCGGTAGGCCCCCACGCTACCGGGGGATAGCGCCCCCTGCCTTCACCTCCTGGAAAAACTCCAGGATGAGGTGGGCCAGCACCTCCGGCTGCTCCATAGGCACGAAGTGGTCGGCCCCGGGGACCGCCACCGTGCGCACCGGGCCCTGCACCAGTTGCAGGAACTGTTGGAAAGCAGGCATGTCAAAGCGGAAGCGGTCGCTCTCGGTGCCACGCACCACCAGCACCGGCCAGGTGATGGAGCGGAAGGCCTTCTCCCTGTCCACATCCATGGGGGCCTGGTAGAACCGAGCCTCCGTTTCGGGTGTGCAGAGGAGGGCAACACTCCCGTCGTCCCTCTCTTCAAATCCACCCTTGAGGTAGAGCCAGACGCTCTCATCGGGCCAGCGCTGGAAGGCACCCCTGCCCTTATAGGCGTGGAAGGCCTCTTCACGGCTGGGGAACACCGCCCGCCGTCGTCGGGCCTGCTCCGCCAGCGAGGTGTTCACCTGAGGGGAGTTGCTCCGCATCACCGCCGAGGGTTCCACCAGGGCCATCGCTCGCACCCGGCCGGCAATCAGGGGGCAGGCCAGAAGAACCACACCCCCTCCTCGGGAGTGGCCCACCAGAAAGGCATCCGTGAGGTCCAGGGCCTCCATAAGGGAGGCCAGGTCCTGCGCCAGGAGGCTCCAGCGCAGGTCGGGGCCGACCGCTTTATCTGTCAGTCCATGGCCGCGCAGGTCGGGGGCCAGCACCCGCCAGCCGTGCTGGGCCAGGCGCTGCGCCACCGGCGCCCAGGTGAGGGCGCAGAAGCCCGTAGCGTGCACCAGGAGAGCGGTCGCTGCCCCCTCGCCCCATTGCAGCAGGTGGAAACGGATACCGTTGGCGTGCACCCAACGCTCAACCGGTTCCATACCGGGCGCTACTGCAGAGGCGAATAAGGAGTAGGGCGGAGGATGCGGTTAGACACCCGTGCCACCAGGGGGCCTTCCCGTTCCGTCTCAGCACGGCGGGCCTGCCACTCCGGGTCGGCCTGGAAAGCGGTCCACTTCTGCTCCCGCTCGGCCAGGCTCTCCCAGGCCAGCATATAGACCAACTGGTTGCTGGTGCCGATATCCTCCGTCCAGAAGGCCACGGGGCGGATGCCGTGCGTCTTCCACAAGGGGATGGTAACGGTGGCGAAGCGAGTGTTCAAAGCGGGGAGTTTCCCCGGCATGGCCTCGTAGATACGCAGTTCGTAAAGCATGCGCGCCCTCCTGACCTTATGCTAGCGCTGGGCCATTTGATATGTTTTGCCCTCCATCTTAATGTCCGGCGCATAGACCAGTTCCGCCCTCTGGAAGTCTCGGATGGTGAAAGCCCCCACCATCCCCATGCCCACCCGGAGCGCCCCGACAAGGTTCATTGTGCCGTCGGTAACCTGCGAGGGGCCGAAGAGGATCTCCTGGAGGGTGCCCTTGATGCCCACCTTCACACGCGTGCCACGGGGCAAGGCGGGATGGGAGGTAGCCATCCCCCAGTTGTAGCCTCGGCCGGGGGCTTCCTGGGCCTGGGCAAAGGGGGTGCCCAGCATCACCGCATCCGCACCAGAGACAAAGGCCTTGCAGACTTCTCCACCGGTGCGCATGCCTCCGTCGGTAATCACCGCCACATACCGCCCCGTCTGGCGGTAGTATTCCTCCCGGGCGGCGGCGCAGTCCATAGTAGCGGTTACCTGCGGCACCCCTACGCCTACTACCTCGCGGGTGGTGCACGCTGCACCCGGCCCCACCCCTACCAGGATGCCGTGGATGCCCGTCTCCATTAGTTCCAGGGCAGCGCTGTAGGTAACACAGTTGCCCACGATGACCGGCACCTTCACCTGCTGGACCAGTTCTGAGAAGATAAGGCCTCGGTAACTCTTGGAGATGTGGCGGGCGGTGGTAACGGTGGCCTGCACCACCAGGATGTCGGCACCTGCCTCCACCGCCAGGGGGGCGAGGCGCTTGGTATTCTGGGGCGTTACCGCTACGGCGCACACTACCCCACCCCCCTTGACCTCCTGGATGCGCTGGCCGATGAGGTGCTCTTTGATAGGAGCGCTGTAAATCTTCTGCAGGAGGGCGGTAACCTCCTCCTGGGGGGCCTGCACCACCTGCTGCAGCACAGCATCGGCGTCCTCGTAGCGGGTCCACACCCCCTCCAGGTTCAGAACTGCCAGACCCCCCGCCTTCCCCATAGCAATGGCGAACGAGGGGCTGACAACCGCATCCATAGCGGAGGCCAGGAAGGGGATGGCAAACCGGTGTGGCCCCAACTGGAACTCAATGTTGGTCTGGTCGGGGTTGATGGTGACCTGACCGGGGACAATGGCCACCTCGTCAAAGCCATAGGCCCGGCGGATTTCCTTGAACTGCAGCATGCCCACCACCGTTCTTACAGGGCTGGCGTCTGATATTGACACCAGTCTACCAGCATCCCCCAGATAGGTCAAGGAGCGATGCGAACCGTCACTGTCACACAGGCGGTAGGCGAACAGGTGCTTCACAGGTTCCCCGCATGGACACGGCGCAGGCTCGGTCCCAGAAAGTTTATCCCCGCCAGCAGGACGGCCAGCACCCCGCCAAGCGCACAAGCGGGTAGCGCATTGAGCACCTCCAGTCGCCGGTATGCCGGGCGTGCACGCCCGGCCTGCATCCCTTACACTTGCGAACAGAGAGCCGGAAGGGAGATATGGCCACCTGGAAGTGGTGGAGCAAGAGGCGTCTGCTGGGCATCCTAGGGGCGCTGGCCCCCGGTCCGGAAGGGGGGTGCTGCGTGCTCTGCCCCGCTGGATACCCCCTAGAACACCTCCACCCGCCCAGCGCCCAGGCCCTTGCCTCCTTGGGCGAGGACGCCTCACGGGCTCAGCAATGGCCTATGGGGGTCGTATGCTTCTGGGCTCCAGACCGGCAAATGTGGGTGTTGCCCCCCTTCCCTGTAGAGAGTGCAACCCTTGAGGAGAGGTGGGATAGCCCTACTTTTCGTGCCCTCTATACCCGTCCCGTGCGCTTCGGCCTTCTGCTCCTGCGCCGTGGGGGATATGCCCTAGGGGTGGCAGAAGGGGAGGCCCTTACCCACCACAAAGTCGGCTCCCGCTATGTGCAGGGGCGCCATCGGGCGGGCGGGTCTTCGGCGAGGCGTTTTGAGCGTCGACGGCGGGAGCAGGTGCGCCACCTGCTTCAAGAGGTGTGCACCGAGGCTACTGCCCGCCTGGTGCCCCACCTGCCCTCCCTGGACGCCCTCTTTCTGGGGGGAGACCGCCTCCTCCTCACCGAGATGTTCAGGGAATGCCCCACCCTTTCCCCGTTGAAACCCCTCGTGCATCCCCACCACCTCGCGGTAGCAGAGCCTCGCCTGGAGGTGCTGGAGGTGGCGGTGCAGATGGCCTGGCAGAGCCAGGTGGCCCTGGCGGGACCCCTGACAGAGAGGGCTATGTAGGCTCGGCGCCCACTGCAGTGCGCACCGCCCTCCGTCGCTGGCGTCGGGCCAGGTAGGCCAGGGCAATGCTCAGCGTATAGAGCACAATGAGCGGGACGGCCACCAGGCTCTGGTTCACCGGGTCAAAGGTCGGAGTGATGATGGCCCCTAGCACAAAGGCCCCCACCACCGCCAATCGCCACCCTCGCACC
>BEHZ01000084.1 GCA_002923335.1 bacterium HR23
AGGCGTGCGGGTGGGGGTGTTGGAGGCTGGGAGGTGGTGGCACACCCCGTCAGTAGAAAGAGTAGGGCCAGCCACAGGAGCCGGAGGGGGCGCATAGGCTAGGTGAAGAGTTCCCGGCGGAAGTCCTGTTCCTCGCCCAGACGGCGCAGGATAGGGGGCTTCAAGCCCTGATACAGGGACTCCAGGTGGGCGTTGATCTCCTGGTTCACCCCCTCAAAGAAACTGCGCCCCTGGGCATCGCCCTCCACGAGTAAGGGGCCCAGGTCCTTCACCTCCAGGAGCCAGAGGGCCTCGGAGATGCCCAGTTCCTGGACCCAGTGCACTGCCACTACCCGCTGAACGGCCCGCCCGTAAATCGCCCCCAGCCCGTAGCCCAGGGTGGAGAGGTAAACCGCCCCGTGCCTGGCGAAGATGGTGCGATATACCTCGGGGGCCATGCCCCCCTTGCCCACCACCGCCCGAACCCCGAAGCGGGCGATGAAGGCGTCCATGTATTGGGCGTAACGAAAGCCGGCGGTGGCCTGAAGGGAAGAGATGCGGAACACCCCCGGGGCCACCTCCACGCCAGCGGGGGAGGACTGAAGGGTTACATTGCTGAAGGAGCGGAGGTCAAGCGGGGGGTCGTGGCCCTCCTTCAGGGTGTAGGTATACACACCGTCCCGGGCGGTATAGACGGGGCCGGTGAGGTAAACCAGGTCGCCTGCCTGCAGGGAACGGACCGCCGTCTCCGAGAGGGGTGTGGTGAGGTGCACCTCCCGCAGGCCCAGGGAGCGGGGGTCGGGCATAGGGATGGGGCCATCCATTAGGCTATACCCTCCCGACGGTAATAGGGTGTGAACCATTGGGGGTCATCCCGATACTCTATGCGCCCGTCGGGGTAGATGCGGGCCGTGGCACGGCGGTAGGCGTGGCAGAACTGGGAGATGCCCACTGGGGTCCCCCCGGTGTGGGTGTAAGCGATTTCAATGTGCACATCCAGGACGGTAACATCGCCCCCCACGCCCATAACGCCGAAGCCGGTGCGGTTGCCCAGTTCGGTGAGTTCCTCCTCCAGGCGGGCGACCACCGGGTCGGGGTGGCGGTCGCCCTGCACACGCAGGCACGCCGCCTCTTTGGAGAGGCGCACCGCCTGGTCTTTAGTGCCCCCAATGCCGATGCCGATAGTAACCGGCGGGCAGGAGAGGCCACGGCGGGCGAACTCGGCCAGGTTGTCCAAGAAAAAGCGCTTGATGCCCTCTATGCCGTCGCCGGGGAAGAGCATGCGGTAGTCGGTGCCGAAGAGGCCTCCCTTGTGCACGGCGGTGATATCTACCCAGTCGGCGTCCGGCTCAAAGGAGTAGTCTACATTGGGGGCAAAAACGCCCACATTGTTGCCGGGGTTCTTACGGGTGAGGGGATGGACACGGTTCGCCCGCAGTTGGATGTCTCGGGTGACATCCGCTACTGCCTGGCGGAGGGCACGCTCCAAAGCCACGAAGCCCCCTTCCAGGCGTGCCTCGTTGCCTATCTTGACATAATAACGCGGGAGGCCCGTGTCCCCACACATGGGGCGTCCTTCGGCCACGGCCAACTGGTAGTTGAGGCAAATCTGGGCCAAGATGAAGCGGGCCAGGGGTTTGCTCTCCCGCTCCAGGGCCTTCTGATAGGCCAGGAGGCCGTCTTTGGGGACGGCGATGGCTGCTCGCCGGTTCACCTCATAGGCCGCCTGATACATTGCTTGTTGGGTGATAAGGCCGGTGCCCACAGGCATAGACTGCTCCTTTCAGGCGGTTAGGGCTGGTGGAGCACCAGGCGGACGAAGTGGCGCTTGCCCACCCGCACCACGGTGCCATGCTGAACCGCCAGACGGGGGCCGGTGGTCTTCACGCCCCCCACCTCCACCGACCCCTGGGCCAGCAGGCGTTTTGCCTGGCTTTTGCTGGGGGCCAGGCCCAGGGCGTAAAGCAGTTCCACCAGGTCCACCTCGCCGTTGAGGGCGGGGAGGCGGTGCGCCCCGTTGGGGGTCAAGAACACCCAGGCCCCCTCCTCCATTCGGAAGGGAATGGTGGGGATGTCCTGGGGCACCTCCCGGCGCTGAAAGACCGTTTCAAACCAGGTCTGGGCTTCCTGGGCCGACTGCCTTCCCCAGAACTGGGCCACGATCTCCCGGGCGAGGCGCTTCTTCAGGAGCATGGGGTTGATCTCCTGGCGCTCCAGGGCACGGCGCATCTCCGCTATCTCCTCATCGGGCACATCGGTGAGGAGGTCAAAGTAGGGGATGATGAGGGGGTCGGGGAGGGACATCACCTTGCCGAACTGCTCCCGGGGCGGCTCCTCCACGCCGATGTAGTTGCCCAGGCTCTTGCTCATTTTCTGCACGCCGTCCGTGCCCACCAGGATGGGGACCAGGAAGCACTGTTGGGGGCGCTGGCCCAACATGGCCTGTAGTTGCCGGCCGACCAGGAGGTTGAACTTCTGGTCGGTTCCCCCGAACTCCACATCGGAACGGATGGCCACCGAGTCGTAGGCCTGCAAGAGGGGGTAGAGGAGTTCGGTGAGGGCGATGGGACGCCCTGCCTCCCAGCGTTTCCAGAAGTCCTCCCGCTGGAGGAACTGGGCGACGGTGAACCGGCTGGTGAGGCGGATCACATCTGCCAGGGTGAACTTGCCGAACCATTCGCTCTGCCACACCACCTGGGTGCGGGCCTTGTCCACCACCCGGAAGAACTGGCGCATGTAGGATTCGGCGTTACGCACTACCTCCTCATGGGTAAGCATGGGGCGGGTGGCGGACTGCCCGCTGGGGTCGCCAATTTGGGCCGTCCAGTCCCCTACGATGAGGATGACCTGATGGCCCAGGTCCTGCAGTTGGCGCAGTTTCCGCAGGCCCACGACATGCCCCAGGTGGATGTCCGGGCGGGAGGGGTCGAAGCCCATTTTGAGGCGCAGAGGTTGCCCCGCCTGCAGGAGGGCGATGAACTCCTTTTCGTCTATGATCTCGGCGACGGCCCGTTTGGTGATGCGGTGGAGGGTCTTCTCGTCCAGCATGGGCGTTATACCGGGGCCAGGTTGCTCAGAATGGAGCGGGCTTGGGCGATATCTCGGGCCATCTGCTCCACCAGGGCCTGGACGGTAGGGAAGGCCTGCTCGTCCCGCAGACGGCGAACGAACTCCAGGCGCAAACGCCGTCCGTAGAGGTCGCCCGTGAAGTCCAAGATGTAGGTCTCCACGGTGCGGACGCCCTCGCCGAAGGTGGGGCGTGTGCCGATGGAGGTGGCCGAGGGCCAGCGCCGGCCGTCCACCACTGCCAAGGTGGCATAAATGCCATTGGCGGGGATGGCCAGGGAAGGCTCCACCTCCAGGTTGGCGGTGGGGTAACCCAGTTGACGCCCCCGCCCGGCCCCTGCACGCACCGTCCCCTCCAGGGCCGGCGGACGCCCCAGCATGCGGGATGCCTCTTCCACCCTTCCGTCCAGGACGGCCTGGCGGATGGCGGAACTGCTGACCACCCGGCCATCCAGGAGGAAGGGCGAGGCTACCACTACGGCGAACCCCATCTGGTTCCCCAGGGCCTGCAGGACAGGCAGGGTGCCCTGGCGGTGGTAACCCAGGGCGAAGTCCTGGCCGGCGACCAGCAGGCGCATCTTCAGGCGCTCCACCAGGGCCTGCAAGAAGGCCTGGGCAGGCACCCGGGCCAGGTCGGCGTCAAAGGTGAGAGGGATAACCGCCTCTACCCCCTGCTGGCGGATGAGGCGCATGCGCTCCTCCGGCGTGGACAGCAGGGGGAAGGGCCGTTCGGGGTAGAGGAAGAGGCGGGGGTGATTACGAAAGGTGAGGGCAACGGTGTGGAGGCCCCGGCGCTGGGCCTCGGTGCGTAGGGTGGCAAAGAGGTGCCGGTGTCCCAGGTGCACCCCGTCAAAGACGCCAATGGTAACGGCCGAAGGCCCTTCTACCGGGCTTGAGGCCAGTTCGTCCAGCCAGCGCATGTTCGCCTGCAAGGGGCAGTGTGGTTTGCCCCCTAGGGGGATGCTACCACCTCCAAGCAGGGGCGTCAAGGAAAGGGGGCCGTGTAGTAGCATGCAGGGGAAGAGGAGGCATGCGCCATGAAGGTCATTGACCTGCGGAGCGATACGGTTACCCTCCCTACCCCGGAGATGCGACGGGCTATGGCCGAGGCGGAGGTGGGGGACGATGTGTGGGGCGAAGACCCCACGGTGAACCGCCTGGAGGCTATGGCGGCGGAGCGCCTCGGCAAGGAGTCCGCCCTCTTCACCGCCAGCGGGACCATGAGCAACCTCCTGGCCGTGCTGACCTGGTGCCGTCGGGGGGATGAGATCGTCCTGGGCGACCAGTCCCATATGTGCCTCAACGAGGTGGGCGGGGCGTCGGCCCTGGGAGGTGTGGCCTACCACCCCATCCCCAACGATGAGGGAGGGTGTCTGCGCCCGGAGGATGTGGAGCGGGCCATCCGCTGGGAGAACATCCACTTCCCCCGCACCGCCCTGGTGTGCCTGGAGAACACCCATAACCGCTGTGGGGGGGCGGTGCTCACCCCCCAGGACACCCGGGCCGTGGCCGAGGTGGCCCACCGCAGGGGCATCCCCGTGCACCTGGACGGGGCACGCATCTTCAACGCAGCGGTCTATCTCGGCATTCCTGTGGCGGAGTTGGCCAAGGACGCGGACTCGGTCTGTTTCTGCCTCTCAAAGGGGTTGGCGTGCCCTGTGGGGTCTCTCCTGTGCGGGAGCAAGGAGTTCATCAAGGAGGCACGGCGGTGGCGAAAGGCGGTGGGAGGGGGCATGCGCCAGGTAGGAGTGCTGGCGGCGGCGGGGATCGTTGCCCTGGAGAAGATGGTTGACCGCCTGGCGGAAGACCACGAAAACGCCCGGCGGCTGGCCAAGGGTCTGGCAGGTATCCCCGGCATCCGTCTGGACCCGGAACGGGTGCAGACCAACATCGTCATCTTCCGGTGGACAGGGGGGCCGGTGCAAGAGTTTCTGGCTCGCCTGGCCGAGGGGGGCGTTCTGGCGTCCTATATAGGGGGCGACCAGGTGCGGATGGTCACCCACTACGGTATCACTGCCCAGGACATTGGCGACGCCCTGGAGTCGGTGGAGCGGGTCGCCCGCAGGATGGTGGGCGCCGGAGCCTAGCACGACCTGAGGAGGGTATGATGCCAAAGCGGGAAGACGAGCGGGCCCGAGGCGGAGAACGGCGCTACCGCAGGAGGAGGTGGCGGTTCCTCAGGAGGCGGAGGAAAGACGAGCGGGCCCGAAACGGAGAACTGCGCTACTGCCCCCGTTGCCGTTCCTGGGTCCGTGTCCGGGATGACGAGGAGTGGGAGAGGCACGCCCGTCGGTGCGGCCTGGTCACCGTAGGTCCCTATCCGCCCTCGGCACCCCGGACGAGGCCGCCGCGGCGGTCTGGACGCCGCCTGCGCGTCTTGCTCGTGCTGGTGCCCCTGCTGGCCGTCGTTGCCGGGTATCTCCTGTATGCCCAGCGCCCCGTCCCGTCGGGACTCCCCTTCCTCCCTGGCCCAAGCCCTACCGCGGTTCCCGTGCCTGCGACGGTGCCCCCGGTGGTGGGGCTACCCCCGGCCCAGGGGACCCCAACACCCACCCCGACGCCGACTCCTACCCCGACGCCGACAGCCACACCGACACCCACCCCGACACCTACGCCGACGCCCACCCCGACGCCGACACCCACACCGACACCCATCCCGACACCGACGCCGACGCCCACCCCCCTCCCGCAAGTGGATGGCGGGGCCCAGACCTACCACCTTGGCAGCGTCGCCACCCTGGAGGTCCGGCCTGCGTCCCCCGTGGCAGGACGGCCGGTGCACTTCTCCCTGCGGGGGGTGCCCCCCTGGCAGCAGGTGGCGGTAACCTTCTACGGCCCCGATGGCCAACCGCGCCCCTGGGCCACGGAGAACGAAACCTCCTATGCGGGTCCTCTTTTTGCCGACGCCGACGGCTCCGTCCGGTGGTCGCGGGTGGCCCTGGTGGACGAGCCGGGGACCTGGTCGGTGGAGGTCCGGTGGAACGGCGAGTCCTACCGCATCCAGTTCAGTCTGGCGGAACTCCCCGTCCCCGCCCGCCCCTTCGCCGACCTGGGGATGCCGATGCGGGCGGTCGCCGGCCCCTCCAGCCGGGTGTTTGCGGGGCCCTCGGTGCCCCTGGCCCTGGCCTACGACCTGTCGTGGAGGCTCCCCCGTGTCCTGGACATGGCCCGGGACTACCTCCCCGTGTCCGGCACGGCTCCACCTGACATCTACCTCTTCGCCGGGCGTCAGGACTTTATGGCGGCCGGCAGGGCCGCCGGCAAGGAGGTGACCTGGGAGGGCGGCTTCCACACCGCCAGGGGCCCCTATCCCGGCATCTACCTCCAGGTGGAGCCCTTCTTTACCGGTTCCCTGATGGGCCTGGTCCACGAATACGCCCACTACCTGGTGGACTCGTGGGCCCCCAAGGTGGAGGCGCCGGCGTGGCTCAACGAGGGGCTGGCCCGCTACCTGGAACTCCACCTCACCCCCTCCCTGGGCGTGCCCGCCGTTCCCCAGTGGAACCGCTTCCGGGCGGTGGACCGGGTGAAGCGGGCCCTTCGGGAGGGAACCCTGTTCTCGCTTCAGGCGCTGACCAGCCAGGAGGAGTGGAACCGGCGGGAGGAGGAGAAGGTGCCTCTTCAGTATGCCCAGGCCTATCTCCTGGTGCGCCGGCTCCTGGAGCGCAACGGGAAGGACGCCGTGGCCCGCATCCTTGCGGAGATGGCCCGGGGCAGGTCCTACCCCGAGGCCTTTACAGCAGTAACCGGGCAAACGCCGGAGGCCTTTGAGGAGGAGTGGCGCTCCTGGGTGGCGGACTTCCGGGACCCGGAGCGGGAGGCGGTCCGGGCGTATGTGGCCCGGGTGGACGGATGGCTGGACCGGTGGGACGCCATCGGGGAGACCCGAGCCAAGACCCTGGGACCGGAATACTCCCGCGAGGCCTTGGTGGCCACTCTTGAGCCCCTGGTCCGGCAACTCCAGGCCCTCCAGGAGGAGGTGCGGGGAACCACCCCACCCCCGCCGGCCGTGGACCTCCACCGCCGGGTGGTGGAGGCGGTGGCGGTCTGGCTCCGCTGGCTCTCCACCGCACTCACCGCCCTTCGCTCGCGCGACAACGCCTTGCTGGACCAGGCCAACGGGCTGATCCCCGAGGTGGACGGGAGGGACTGGCAGGCTTGGTCGGCCCGGACTGACCTGAAGGTCACCTGGGGCCTGGAGTAGGCGGGGCCGTGGCGTCCGGGCCCGTTTTCCCCTCCGGTTGCCCGCGGGCCTTCCACCACCGGCGCAGGCGCTCGGCGATCTCCCGCTCTAGCCCCTCCTCCGACGGTTCGTAATACCGGCGTCCCCTCAGGGAGGAAGGGAGGTAGTCCTGCGGGGCAAAGTGGCCGGGGTAGTCGTGGGCGTAGCGGTAGCCCTGGCCGTAGCCCAGGCCCTTCATCAGAGGGGTTACGGGGTTGCGCAGGTGCAAAGGCACCGGCTCCTGACGGGTGTGCTGAACATCTTCCCGGGCGCTCTGCAAGGCCTTGTAGGCGGAGTTGGACTTGGGGGCGGTGGCCAGGTAGATGGTGGCTTCCGCCAGGGGGATGGCCCCCTCCGGCAG
>BEHZ01000085.1 GCA_002923335.1 bacterium HR23
GGTGCTCAACAGCGACGCCCGGGAGTATGGAGGAAGCGGTCAAGGCAATCTGGGCGGGGTAGAGGCGTCCCCCATTCCCTACCACGGCCGTCCCTACTCCCTGAACCTTACCCTCCCGCCCCTGGCCATCCTGTTCCTCCGGGGCGAAGGCTAAGCGCCACCGCCCTGCCGTGAGGCCAAGACCCTTTGCTTCGGGAGAGGGGCGTTCTCCAACTCCCAAAACCTTGCCCCCGCTTTGCCCCTGGCATCCCCCACCCACTCCGTGGTATCGTGAAGGACGGAAGGCCGGTTTCTTGGGAGACACTGATGATACTGGGTGGACTGGTGAAACTCTTCGGCGATCCCCACCAGCGGGCGGTCAAAGCCCTCCTGCACCTGGTGGAGCGCATCAATGCCCTGGAACCCTCTTTCCAGGCCTTGTCCGACAGCGCCCTGCGGGCCAAGGGGGAGGAGTTCCGGGGCCGTGTGGCCAGCGGGGAAAGCCTGGACGCCCTTTTGCCGGAGGTCTTCGCCGCCGTCCGGGAGTCGGCCCGCCGAACTATAGGCTTGCGCCATTTTGATGTGCAGATCATCGGGGGTATCGTTCTGCACCAGGGGAAAATCGCCGAAATGAAGACGGGCGAAGGGAAAACCCTGGTGGCTACCCTGGCCGCCTCCCTCAACGCTCTTACCGGCAAGGGCGTGCACGTGGTTACCGTGAACGACTACCTGGCCCGCCGGGATACCCAGTGGATGGGGCCCGTTTACCACGCCCTGGGCCTCACCGTAGGGTGCCTCCAACACGAGGCCTCCTACATCTACGACCCCACCTACAGCACCGACAACCCCTCCCTTCGCCACCTGCGCCCTGTGCATCGGCGGGAGGCCTACCAGGCCGACATTACCTACGGCACCAACCACGAGTTCGGCTTCGACTATCTGCGGGACAACATGGCGGTGGACCTTTCCCAGGTGGTCCAGAGAGGCCTGCATTACGCCATCGTGGACGAGGTGGACTACATCCTCATTGACGAAGCCCGCACCCCCCTCATCATCAGCGGGCCGGCCCAAGAATCCACGCAACTCTACTACCAGATGGCCCGCCTTGTCCCCCGGCTGAAAATGGGGGAGGACTATACCATTGACGAGAAGCACCGCACCGTCTCCCTCACCGAAGCCGGCATCACCAAAATGGAGCGGTGGCTGAATGTGGGCAACCTCTATGAGCCGGGCAACTACGCCCTCACCCACTACATAGAGAACGCCCTGCGGGCCCTGGTCTTCTACAAGCGGGACCGGGACTATGTCGTCAAAGATGGCCAGGTCGTCATCGTCGACGAGTTCACCGGCCGTCTGATGGAGGGGAGACGCTGGGCAGACGGGCTCCACCAGGCGGTAGAGGCCAAAGAGGGGCTCAAAGTTCAGCAGGAGACCATTACCTACGCTACCATTACCCTCCAGAACTATTTCCGTATGTATGAAAAACTGGCAGGTATGACGGGCACCGCCGCTACCGAGGCGGAGGAGTTCTACAAGATTTATAAACTGGACGTGGTAGTCATCCCTACCCATAAGCCCATGATCCGCCAGGACCTCCCCGACCTGGTCTTCAAAACGGAGAAGGCCAAGTGGGAGGCGGTGGTGCAGGAGATCGAGGACCTCTACCGCAAGGGGCGTCCCGTCCTGGTGGGCACTACCTCCATAGAAAACTCCGAGAAACTCAGTGCCATGCTCCAGAGGCGAGGAATTCCCCACCAAGTGCTCAACGCCAAGCACCACGAGCGGGAGGCCCAGATCGTTGCCCAGGCGGGGCGTATCGGAGCGGTTACCGTCGCCACCAACATGGCCGGCCGGGGCACCGACATTATCCTGGGGGGCAACCCCGATGGGCTGTTGGCCGAAGCCCTGCGCAAGCAGGGCTTCACCCTGGACAACGCTCCCCCGGATGTTCGCGAGCGGACCCGTGCCGAAGTGCTGGCCCGCTGGAAAGAGGAGCACGAGAAGGTGGTTGCTTTGGGCGGCCTCCATGTCATCGGCACCGAGAAACACGAGGCCCGCCGTATAGACAACCAGTTGCGGGGGCGTGCCGGTCGGCAGGGCGACCCCGGCTCCTCCCGCTTCTACGTTTCCCTGGAGGACGACCTCCTGCGCCGATTCGGTGGCGAGCGCATCAAGACCATCATGAACTGGGCGGGTATCCCTGAAAACCAACCCATTGAAAGTAAGATGGTCAGTAAAGCCATTGAAAACGCCCAGATAAAAGTAGAGGCCTACAACTTTGAAATCCGCAAATACCTTGTGGAATACGATGATGTGGTCAACAAGCACCGGGATGTTATTTATTCTGAACGGCGCAAGATACTGAGCGGTGCAGACCTGAAAGCCAATGTGCTGGCCATGGTGGAGCAGGAAATACGGGAGGTCTGCGCCCTCTACCTACCCGGCAAAGACCCCGAGCACTGGAACCTGGAAGCCCTGGAGCGGGAACTGCGGGCCATTTTCCCCCTGCCTCCGGACCTGCAGAAGGACGCCCTGGCCAACATGAGTCGTGAGGAGATAGAGGGACGCATCTGGGAGTATGCCCAACGCCTCTACGAGGCCCGTGAACAGGCAATTGGCCCGGAGCCGATGCGTCTGCTGGAGCGTTTGGTGCTCCTGCGCACCATAGATACCCACTGGGTGGAGCACCTCACCGCTATGGAGAACCTGCGCCAGGGCATCGGCCTCTATGCCTACGGCCAGCGTGACCCTCTGGTTGCCTTCAAAACCGAAGGGCACCAGATGTTCCAGAGCCTCCTAGCCCGTATTCGACGGAGTGTGGCCCGTTCCATCTATCACTACACCATCACCCTAGAGCGGCAACCGGCGCCGGGGCGGGTCCCTAGTCCCAGTCGGCCCAACCCCGCCCAAAGGGTGCAACCCAGCCCTATGGCCCGGGTGGCGGGCAACCGCCCCCGAGAGCCGGTGGCCGTCGGACAGAAAATCGGGCGCAACGACCCCTGCCCCTGCGGGTCGGGAAAGAAGTATAAGAAGTGCCACGGGGCGAATACATGACTGTAGAACGGTTTCTTACTCTACTGGGGCGTCGGCGAGGCGGAAAGCGATAGGAGGCTGTGATGCCCCTCACCAATGAGGAGATTGCCCAACTTTTTGAGAACATGGCCGGCCTGCTGGAACTAAAAGGGGAGATCGTCTTCAAAATTCGTGCCTACCAGCGGGCGGCCCGGGCCATCGCCCAGCACCCTGAACCTTTAGAAGTCCTGGTGCGACAAGGGCGTGAGGAGGAACTGCGCACCATCCCCGGCATCGGCGACGCCATCGCCGGTAAGATCGTGGAGTTGGTCCACACGGGCAAGGTGCGTGCCTACGAGGAACTCAAAGCCCAGTTCCCTCCAGGCGTCCTGACCCTAATGGAGATACCCGGTGTGGGACCCAAGACCGCCCTGCGGTTGGTCCAGGAACTGGGAGTGCAAACGGTGGAGGAACTGGAGCAGGCCATCCGTGATGGACGGGTGGCCTCCCTCCCCCGTATGGGGCAGAAAAGCGCCGAGAACATCCTGAAGGCCATCCAGGCCACCCGCAGTAAAGAGAGGCGCATCCCCTTGGGGCAAGCCCTGCCCGTGGCCGAGGCGGTGATCTCCGCCCTCAAAGAGCGCCTCCCCGCTATCAAGCAGGCGGTGCCTGTGGGGAGCATCCGCCGGTGGCGCGATACCGTCGGTGACATAGACATCATGGTTGTGGGCGGGGACAGCCAGGAGGTGATAGATACATTCGTGCGCCTCCCCCTGGTGGCTGAGGTGCTGGCCCACGGTCCCAAAAAGGGGAGCGTGGTGGTGCACCAGGGCTTACAAGTCGACCTCCGGGTTGTCGACGAGGACGCCTTCGGTTCCATGCTCCAGTATTTCACCGGCTCCAAACAGCACAACATCCTCCTGCGGGACTATGCCAACCGCCTGGGTCTCTCCCTCAGCGAATACGGCATCACTGACCTAAAGACCGGTGCCCTGGAGAAGTTCGCCACGGAAGAGGCCTTTTATGCACGCCTGGGTCTGCCATGGATCCCACCCGAACTCCGGGAGGGGCTTATGGAGGTGGAGCGGGCGGTGAAGGGCACCCTACCCCGCCTGGTAACCGTCGCCGACATCCGGGGGGACTTCCACGTGCATACCGACTGGAGCGACGGTCAGGAAAGCCCTGAGGCTATGGTGGCGGCCGCCAAGGCCCTGGGATATACCTACGTAGCCATCACCGACCATTCCCAAGGGCTGGGCGTTGCCCGCGGCCTTACCCCCGAACGCCTGCAGGCACAGAAACGCCTCCTCCGCTCCTTGGAGGAGCGCTACCGCATCCGCGTCTTCCACGGCTCGGAGGTGGATATTCGGGCGGATGGCACCCTAGACCTTCCCGATGAGGCTTTGGCACAGTTGGATGTGGTGGTGGTCGCGGTGCACAGCGGCCTCAAGCAGCCCCGGGACAGAATGACCCAGAGGGTGCTCACCGCCCTGCGAAACCCGTATGTTACCATCCTGGCCCACCCCACGGGGCGTCTGCTGGGAGAGCGGGAGCCTATGGAGATAGACCTGGAGGCGGTCTTCCAGGCGGCGCGTGACCTGGGTGTTGCCCTGGAGGTCAACGCCAGCCCCGACCGCTTGGACCTGAAGGATGTGCATATTCTGCGGGCCAAAGACCTGGGCATCCCTCTGGTTATCAGCACCGATGCCCATCGCACCGACGCCCTCGCCAATATGCGCTTTGGCGTTGCCCAGGCCCGGCGGGGCTGGTGCGAACCCCAGGCCATTGTGAATACCTGGCCCCTGGAAAGGGTGGAGACGTGGCTCCGCCAACGCCGTCCCACTTGACCAGTCGCCCCAATGGAAAGGCAGGCCCCCCTGCTCTTTTAGTGCAGGAAGCCATCGGCCATCTGCGCCAAGCCCTGGCCAATGGGCAGGAATGGATATCCGCTCTGCTGGAGGCTATGGGGTTGTGGCCCCTTGCGGAGGAGACGGTGGGCCGTCACCGGTGGCGATATCTCGTTGCCGGAGAGGCGTTGGACTGGCCCCTGCTGGCTCGCCGTCTGTGTGCGGACACCGACGGCCTGGTGCCGGTAGAGGAGAAGGAGACGGTCTTCCTGGGCTTTTTCCCCCGTCCCGTCTCCGAAGGGGAACTGCGCCGCGCCCTGGGGATGGAGAAGTTCCGCGCCTATCTCAACTTCTGGTATGGGGTGCAGGTAGAGCAGGCCCTACAGGAGGTGGAGGAGGCTCGGGTGCGCAAGGAGCACCTGTCCCGTGGTCGTGTTCCCGGGGCGTGGCTCAGGGAGGAAGCCTTCACCCGCCTGTATGGGGAGCCCTACTCTGTCCTGCGCGCCCGCTTCTGCCAGGAGAGGGGATGGTCCCCTAGCCATCCTTTTACCCGCACCGAGGCCAACGAGTTCACCTACTCCCTCTTCCGTCTTCGCCTGTCTATCTCCGTTCCCGAGCGGGTCGCCAGCGACACCCGTCGGGGCCTGGAGCACCTGGCGCGCCTGCAGTCTGCTTACTTTCGGCGGTGGGTGTAGACGGCAGAAGCGGTGCTGCCTGCCCCACCCGGCGCTATCATGAAAGCGCCCGGAGGAGCCATGGCGAGAGGGCTGGTGGCTTTGGCGGTGCTGGTAGCCCTGGTGGTGGCGTGCAGGGGTGTCCCAGCGCCCACCCCTACACCCACCCCCGTCGCCCACCCTACCCCTGTGCCCTCCCCCCTTCCCGCCGGCCCTTTCCCCGGTTCCACCGCCATCGCCAGTCCGGGCGAACGCCTTCCCGCCCCCGACTTTCCCCTTATCCTCTTTACCGGCCAGGAGACGACCCTGTCTGCCCTACTGGGGAAGGTCGTGGTGCTCAACTTTTGGGCGTCGTGGTGCGCACCCTGCCGTGCCGAAATGCCCCAGTTTGAACGGGCATGGCGGGCGTGGGGGAGCCAGGGGGTTACCATCCTGGGGGTGGCCACCGGCGACCGACAGGCGGATGCCCTGGCCTTCGCCCAGCAAGTGGGCGTTACCTATCCTCTGGGGCTAGACAGAGACGGCGGCATCGCCGTAGCCTATAGAGTAACCACCGTGCCCACCACTTACTTTATAGACCGGGAGGGGCGTATCGCTCGGCGCGTCATCGGCTACCTCAACGAAGGATATCTGCGCCTCGTCCTGACCACCCTAGCGCGGGAGCCGGGGTCGTGAGCCAGGAACCTCTACCTTTCCCCCGTAAAGTCGTTCTCACCCCTGAGGGAGTTGCCATAGAGTGGGACGACGGCCACACGAGCCTCTACCCCCATCGTTACTTGCGCCTGCAGTGTCGGTGCGCCGGGTGTGTGGGGGAGTGGCCCTACACCCATCCCGTGGACGAGGCCTTAGTTCCCCCCTGGGTGGAGGTGCTGGACTATATGCAGGTGGGGCGGTATGCCCTCCAGTTCCTCTTCAGCGATGGACACGCCACGGGCATCTACCCCTTCCGCACCCTGCGGGAGGCATGCCCCTGTCCTGAGTGCCGAAAAAGTAAGGAGGAGACCCGTGAACGCTGAGCGCTTCGGCTTACCCCTCCTGGAGGCAGCCCGGCGGGCCGGTGTTACTATATCTGACCCCCGAGAGCCGACAGACCGCTGGATTGACCTGCGGGGCCTCCGTTTCCACTACCTGGACTGGGGCGGTGCAGGCCTTCCCGTGATGCTGTGTCTGCACGGGTCGGCCCAGAATGCCCATATGTGGGACTTCACCGCCCTGACCTTCTGCACCCGCTATCATATCCTCGCTCTGGACCAGCGGGGCCACGGCGATACCTCCTGGGCCCCTGACGGCGACTACTCCTTAGACGCCTTCATCGCCGACCTGGACGCCTTCATCACCGCCCTGGACCTGAGAGACATCGTTCTGGTGGGCCTCTCCATGGGTGGGCGCAACGCCTTCGTTTACGCCTCCCGCTACCCCCAGCGGGTGCGTGCCTTGGTGGTGGCAGATACCGGCCCCGAGGTGAACCGTGCCGGGAGCGAGCGCATTGGGCGTTTTATGGCCCTGGAGGATGCGCTGGACAGTTTTGACGCCTTTGTGGAGCGCAACCTGCGCCACAACCCCTTGCGCCCCGAGTGGATGGTGCGGGGAAGCCTGCGCCACAACCTGATGCAACGCCCCGATGGCAAGTGGACCTGGAAATACGATCCCGCCTTCCGAGACCCCGCACAGCGTGCCCGCCGGATGGCCAGTCCCAATGCCCTCTGGGAGGCGTGGCGCTCTCTGCGGTGCCCCGTTTTGCTGGTAAGGGGTGCAGAGAGCGATGTGCTCTCCCCCCACACCGCCGAGGCCATGGTCCACCTCCTCCCCCACTGTCGGCTGGTTACCGTGCCCAGGGCAGGCCACCTTGTCCCGGGGGACAACCCCCGAGGATGGGAGCAAGCCCTCACCGCTTTCCTGGCGCAGTTGGGGGAGTCTACATAATCGCCTTGCACCGGCGCAGGGCGGTGATCTCCTCCGGGGTGAAGCCCGCCTCCTCCAGCACCTCCTGCGTATGCTGGCCCAGGGTGGGCGCCGGCCGACGGATGCGCCCCGAGGTGAGGGAGAACTTCGCCGGCACGCCGATAGTGGGCACCTTGCCGGC
>BEHZ01000086.1 GCA_002923335.1 bacterium HR23
CCGGAGATCCAGCGGGAGGCGCAGAAGGCTCAGGCGCCCGAGCGTCTGCCCCGTGTAGTGCTGAAAGACGAACTGGCCTTCAGTTTCAGCGGGCTGAAGACCGCCCTGTTGCGTCGGGCGCAGGCGGTAGGCGTTTACCCCCGGCAGGAGGGGGAGACCCCTGCCCTTGCCCCCGGCATCCTGCGCCAGCAAGTTGTGGCCAACCTCTCGGCCGGCTTCCAGGAGGCCATTGTAGAAGCCCTGGTGGAGAAGACCCTGGAGGCGGCTCGCCTTACCCAGGCACGGGGCATCCTGTTGGGAGGAGGGGTGGCAGCCAACGCCCTTCTGCGCCAGCGCATGGCGGAGCGGAGCCCCGTCCCCGTGCTGGTGCCACGCCCCTCCCTGTGCACCGACAACGGGGCCATGATAGCATCGGCGGCCTTCTACCGCCTTGTGCGGGGGGAGCACCACCCCCCTTCCCTGGACGCCGACCCCTCCCTTCGGGTAGGGTAGGGACAGACACTGAGCCCCCTTGCGGGCTTGGGGCAAAGGCTTTTACCGAAGTCCTACCCCCTCCTTACGGACCCGTGCCCCATACACCACCCCCCCCTGCACCCGCACCTCACCCTTCTTCCCCAGAGCCTCCACCGCTGCCTCGGCCAACTGGCGGGCGCTTCCCAGGTCAAGGGAGGGGTCCCGCTCCGCCACCTTGCGGGCGATGTCCCGCAACGAACGGGGGCCGTCGGCCACCACCTCCAGCACCAGGGCATAGAGCGCCTGGGCCGTGAAGTTGGCGCACATGCTATCAATCAGGTATTGCAGAGAGGGCACGGCCCCCTTCTCCCTACCACAGATACTTGCGGAAGAAGGCAAAGGTCTTCTGCCAGGCGTCCATAGCCTGTTGGGGGCGGTAAGCGGGGCGGTCGTAATACCAGAAGCCGTGCCCGGCCCCATCGTAGCGGTAGAACTCGTAGGTCTTGCCGTAGCGCTTCAAGGCCTCCTCATGCTGGTCCACCTGGGCGGGGGAAGGGGCCTGGTCGTCGTTGCCGAACAGCCCGAGCAGGGGGCAGGAGAGGTCTTGGGTGTAGTCAATGGGGGCAACAGGTTGCTGGGGGGTCAACTCGTTGGGGGCCATCACCACCCGTCCACCCCAGCAATCCACCGCAGCGTTGAACCCCTTCACCCGGCACGCCACCAGGAAGGCGTGGCGACCACCGGAGCAGGTGCCGATAATGCCCACCTTCCCGTTGCAGTAGGGCAGGGAGCGCAGGAAGTGCAGAGCCGCCTCGCAGTCCGCCACCACCCAGTCGTCGGGCACACCCCCTGCCCCTCGCACCCGTGCCGCCACCTCTTCGGGCGTCCCGTGGCCAAAGCGATAGTAAAGGTTGGGGCAGAGAACAATGTAGCCGTGGCTGGTGAAGCGCCGTGCGGTCTCCCGGTAGAACTCGTCCCAGCCGGGGAGGTGATGCACCAGCACAATCCCCGGATACGGCCCCGACCCCAAAGGGCGGGTAAAGTAGGCGTTGATGAGGTCTCCCCGGCCCGCCTTATAGGTAATGACCTCCGCCAGCATGCCCTCGTAGGCGTCGGTGCGCCACTGGTTCCACATCACGCCCTCCTGTGCATAAGGTCTGACGGTAGTATAGCCCTTTGCACCGGGACTGGGGAGCGTCCCATTGGGCTTCTAGCCCACGCCCCCCCGCATGAGGCGGCGGAGCATCATATGGAGCACACCCCCGTTGCGCAGGTATTCTACCTCCACAGGCGTGTCCACCCGTGCGATAACGGTAAAGGTGCGCTCCCAGCCGTCCCTCTTCGCCCGCACCGTCAGTTCCTGACGGGGGCGCAGGCCCTCCGACAGGCCCAGGATGTCGTAGACCTCCTCCCCCGTCAGACCCAGGCTCTGGGCGTTCTCCCCCGGGCGGAACTGCAGGGGGAGAATTCCCATCCCCACCAGGTTGCTCCGGTGGATCCGCTCATAACTCTCGGCGATGACCGCCTTGATGCCCAGCAGAGCCGGCCCTTTGGCGGCCCAGTCCCGGGAACTGCCGGAGCCGTATTCCTTCCCCGCCAGCACCAGCAGGGGCACTCCCTCCTGCTGGTAGCGCTGGGATGCCTCAAAAATGGGCATCTGTTGGCCGGAGGGGAAGTGGCGGGTCCACTCGCCCTCCACACCCGGCACCAGCAGGTTCTTCAGACGGATGTTGCCGAAGGTGCCCCGCACCATGACCTCGTGGTTGCCCCGCCGTGCCCCGAAGGTGTTGAACTCCGCAGGCGGAACCCCCCGGCTGATAAGGTATTGTCCCGCCACACTCTTGGGGGAGATGCTCCCCGCCGGGGAGATGTGGTCTGTGGCAATGGAATCCCCCAGCATCACCAGCACCCTCGCCCCCACGATATCCCGCAAGGGCGGCGGCTCGGTGGGCAGATCCAGGAAGAAGGGGGGCTCCTGAATGTAGGTGGAGGAGGAGTCCCACGCATACAACCCCCCGGAGGGGGCGGGGAGGCTCTTCCAGCGGTGGTCCCCTTCAAACACCCGGCTGTAGCGCCGACGGAAGGCCTCGGGAGAGAGGGCGCTGGACACCGCCTCGGCGATCTCCTCGGGGGAGGGCCAGAGGTCCCGCAGGAAGACGGGCCTGCCCTGGGGGTCGTAGGCCAAAGGCTCCGTGGTCAGGTCCAGATCCATCCGCCCAGCCAGGGCATAGGCGACCACCAGCATAGGCGACGCCAGGAAGTTGGCCTTCACCTGGGGGTGGATGCGTGCCTCAAAGTTGCGGTTCCCGCTGAGCACCGCCGCCACCACCAGGTCGTGCTCGGCGACGGCCTGGGCAACGGGCTCGGGCAGAGGCCCGCTGTTGCCGATGCAGGTGGTGCACCCGTAACCCACCACATAGAAGCCCAGGGCCTCCAGGTAGGGGAGAAGCCCCGCCCCCTGGAGGTAGTCGGTTACCACCCGAGAGCCAGGGGCGAGGCTGGTCTTCACCCAGGGCTTGCGCTGAAGGCCCCGCTCCACCGCCTTCTTGGCAAGAAGACCCGCACCCACCATCACCGAGGGGTTAGAGGTATTGGTGCAACTGGTAATGGCGGAGATGACCACCGCCCCGTGCCCCAAGGAGACCTCCTGCCCGTTCAGGCGCACCGCCACAGCGCCAGGGTTCTGGGCGCTCTTCTTGAAGGTCTTCTCCAGCGCCACCTGGAAGGCGCGCTTCACCTCCCCCAGGGGAATGCGGTCCTGGGGCCTGCTGGGGCCGGCCAGGCTGGGCACGACGGTGGAAAGGTCCAGGGTTACCGTATCGCTATACACGGGGTCGGGGCTGGTGGCGTCACGGAAGAGGCCCTGGGCTTTGCAATACCGCTCCACCAGGGCCACCTGCTCCGGGGAGCGCCCGGTGTTGCGCAGGTAGCGCAGGGTCATGGCATCCACAGGGAAGAAACCGCAGGTCGCCCCATACTCGGGGGACATGTTGGCGATGGTTGCCCTGTCTTCCACAGTGAGGGAGTCCAGGCCGGGGCCAAAGTATTCCACAAACTTGTCCACCACGCCCTTTTTGCGCAGGAGTTCCGTAATAGTCAGCACCAGGTCGGTGGCGGTGGCGCCCTGTGGCAAACGTCCCACCAGTTTCACTCCCACCACCGGGGGCATCAGCATAAAGTAGGGCTGGCCCAGCATCACCGCCTCCGCCTCAATGCCCCCCACACCCCACCCCAGCACCCCCAGCCCGTTCACCATAGTGGTGTGGGAATCGGTGCCCACCACGGTATCGGGGAAGGCGGTGAGACGGCCGTTGACGGTGCGCAGAGCCACCACACTGGACAGGTATTCCAGGTTCACCTGGTGGCAGATACCGGTGCCCGGTGGCACAACACGGAAGTTCTGGAAGG
Organism: bacterium HR23; assembly: GCA_002923335.1. GTDB lineage: Bacteria > Chloroflexota > Dehalococcoidia > Lucifugimonadales > HRBIN23 > HRBIN23. The sequence continues at coordinate 3,862 of BEHZ01000086.1, forward strand.
CCTGCTGTGCCCAGCGCAGGAGGGCATAGCGCTCCCGGTTGCGCTCATACTCCCGCTCCACATTGAAGGCGAAGGCCTCCGGGTTGCCAAACATATCCACCTGAACCGAGTGGTCAATCACTAGGTCCACCGGCACCAGGGGGTTGATACGCTCGGGGTCCCCCCCCATGCGGGCCATAGCCGAGCGCATGGCAGCCAGGTCCACCACTGCCGGCACGCCCGTGAAGTCCTGCATAAGCACACGGGCAGGAAGGAAGGGGATTTCCCGCTCCGGAGGACGCAGGGGGGCCCAGCGGGCGGCGGTGGCCAGGTCTTCCAGGGTGCACACTTCAGGCTGGGTGAGATGGAGGCGGAGAAGGTTCTCCAGGAGCACACGGATGGTGAAGGGGAGGCGCTCCAAACGGGTCCAGCCGGCCTCTTCCAGATAGGCCAGGCGGGAATACTCCACCGTTCCCTGGGGGGTATCCAGGCTCCCCAAGGCCGGGTGGCGGGGCCGAGTGGCCATGGCTCCTCCTTCCTGTGGACACGGTCCGCCTATTATCGTGGCACAACCGCTCCAGGGACGCAACCACCCCCCACGCATCCATTGGGCATCGCCGGCCCTCGCCCCTTATCTGGAGAAGCCGAATTTGCGCCCAGGAGGGCGCCCTCGCACTATGGACGGGGTGGAGAGCAGTGTATCATGGGGAACGGTAGGGAGGTGGGCCATTCCCGCGGAGCGCTTGCCCTATCGCCGTATCCTTTTGCCGGTGAAGGAGGCACGGGCCAACAGCCCCCTCCTCGCACTGGCGTCTTTTTTAGCCCGCCAGAGCGGGGCCAAGGTCCTCCTCGTCTACATCATTGAGGTGCCCCGGCGCTACCCCGTGGACGCCGAACTACCGGAGCAAACGGAGCGGGGGGAGCAGGTGCTCCTCCAGGTGGAGCGTCTCCTGCAGGAGGCCCATATTGAGGTTGAGGCGGATATCCTGCAGGCACGGGAGGCCGGCCCGGCCATTGTGCAGACGGCGGTAGAGCAGGGAGCAGACCTTATCCTCATGGAACTCCCCTACCGCCAGGAGGGCGGGGGCTTTGCAGTGGGGCATACTACCCTCTTCGTGCTGGAGAACGCCCCCTGTCCGGTGCTGGTGCTTCGCCAGCCCAGGGAGGAGGCGCCCACCTCTTCCCCTGCCTCTTCTTCTTCCCCGGTGCGGAGGCCCGTGGTATGAAGGTGCTCATTATGGGCTGTAGCCGTGTGGGCGTGCTGGTGGCCACCGCCCTCTGGAAAGAGGGCCACCAGGTGCGGGTGCTGGATACCTCCCCCGAGCGCTTCCTCGCCCTCCCCGCCGAGATGCGGGAGGACAAGAGCATTCCCTTCCTGGGGGACGGCACCCAGGAGGGCGACCTGGTCTCCGCTGGCATTAAGGATGCCGATGCCTTCGTAGCGGTTTCGGAGGACGACAACCGCAACGCCCTGGCGTCCCAAAAGGCCAAGTATCGCTTCATGGTGCCACAGGTGATATGCCTGGTGCACGACCCCGCCCGCATAGAGGTTTACCGTGCCCACGGTATCCAGGCTATTAGCCCCACCCGAGTGGCGGCGGGCTTGGTAGTGGAGTCCCTCTCCACAGGCAAACCAACATCTCGGCGCACGGGGGGCTAGGGGGCCAATATGTATGTGGTCGTTGTCGGTGGGGGGCGTATCGGAGCCCATCTGGCCCAGGCGCTCCTGAACGCCGGGCATGAGGTAACGGTCGTGGAACGGGCACCGGCCAAAGTGCAGGCCCTGACCAAAGCCCTGGGGAATATCGCCATCCTGGGGGATGGCGCCGAGGCGGAGGTGCTCCGCGAGGTGGGTGCCGAGCGGGCAGACCTGGTCATCGCCACCACCGGGAGCGATGAGGTGAACCTGGCGGTCTGCCAGATGGCCAAGCACCTCCTCCACACCAAGCGCACTCTGGCGGTGGTGAACAACCCCGAAAACGAGGACCTCTTCCATATGCTGGGGGTCGACGACACCATCTCCGCCACCCGCATCCTTATGGCGGAGATAGAGAAAGAGGTGCCGGCACATCTGACCATCCAGGTCATGCCGGTGCGGGGGGGCCTGGAGGTCATCGCCGTGGAGGTGCCCGCCGAGTCCGTTAGCGCCGGGCGCACCCTGAAGGAACTGCACCTCCCCCCGACCACCCACCTCGCTGCCATCGTGAGCAGAGAGGGGCATCCCAAGCCCCTCCAGCCCGACACCCCCATTGAAGCCTACGACCAGGTGGTGGCGGTGGTCCATCAGGACAAGGCCGAGGCCTTCCTGGAGGCCCTGGCAGGAGAGAGATAGCCATGCGTCTGGCCTACCTGGGTCCGCCGGGCACCTTCAGCGAGGAAGCCGCCCTCCTCTACGACCCCACTGCCGACACCCTCCCGGTCCCCTCTATCCCCGCTGTAGCCACCGCAGTGCTCACCGGCATGGCCGACCAGGGCATTGTGCCCATTGAGAACAGCCTGGAAGGCTCGGTCAACGAGACCCTGGACCTGCTCATCCAGGAGCCGAACCTGCGCATCTGGCGAGAGGTGGTGCTGGCCATTAGCCACTGCCTTTTAGTGAAGCCGGGCACCCGCCACTCGGATATCCAGGTCATCTACTCCCATCCCCAGGCTCTGGGGCAGTGCCGACGCTACCTGGAGGCCCTCTTTCCTCGGGTGCGGCGGGAGCCAGCCCTCTCTACCGTTATGGCGGTGGAGCAAGCCCTGCAAAGCCCGGTGCCGGCCGCCGCCATTGCCCCTTTGAGGGCGTCCGCCCTTTACCCCGTGGAGGTGCTGGCACGGGGCATTCAGGACAACCCTAATAACTTCACCCGCTTCGTGGTCCTGGCCCACCACGACCACCCTCCCACAGGCGACGACAAGACCTCCCTGGCCTTCACCTACGACATTGACCGTCCCGGCCTGTTGTATGAGGCCCTGGGGTTCTTTGCCACCCGGGGCATCAACCTGGCCAAGATAGAATCCCGCCCCACAAAGCAGGAGTTGGGGCGCTACATTTTCCTGCTGGACCTCCAGGGGCACCGGGAGGAGGAGAAGGTCTCCGAGGCGCTGGCGGACCTCTCCCGGCAGGCCGCCTGGGTTCGGGTCTTCGGCTCCTACCCCCGCTGGAAGGGTGCTAAATAGGGCTTCCGGGCAGGCCCTGCATCCCCTTCAGGCACCAGATCTCCCCCAAGTGCCCGTAGCCGTGGGTGAGAAGGGTAGTGCCCAGGAAGAAGCGGAGGGGGTGCTCACCCAGGGGCTTCACCAGCACGGGGCGGTCCAAATCGGCATCGGAAAGGCCGGCGATGAACCTCTCGGTCTCCTGGAAGACGGGGCGGGCATACTCCAGGAAGGCCTCCACCGAGGGAAGACGCACCTGTTCTGCCTGCTGAGGCGTCCACCCGGTGCCCTGGGCCTTGCTGTCCAGACCGAAGCGCTTATCCCATCCCCCCTACATCCAGATGGTGGGCAAACGGCGGAAGACGAAGCGGACGCAGTTGTCCTCGGTGCGCACATAGTGCCAGAGGGTAAAGGCGATGTGGTTCACCTGGGGGGCGGGCTTGAAGTGGAGTTGCTGGGGGGTAAGGCCCTCCACCGCCTGGATCAGGGAGCGGTGCAGGTCGGCGATGCGCTCCGCCAGAAAGGCCTGAAGGGTGGTCATCGGAGCACCTCCTTGTG
>BEHZ01000087.1 GCA_002923335.1 bacterium HR23
CGATAAAAGCGAATTGCTCCCATATGGCTAAAGAGGTTAGAAATGGCGGCCTTCTGGATTTTATAGGGCCTATTTGTCCTAATGCAGTTGATAAAAGGGCTTATGACGCGTGATTACAAGATGTATCCCCAATTATGTCTACGCACATCCCTATTGACATAGGACAAAGGGGCGTTTTACCTTCAGGGCGAAGGCGGCAGAAAGGAGGTGAAACATGGCCGAGGCGTATTGCTTCAAATGCCGCAAGAAGGTTACCATCCGGAACGCCACCCAGGTTACTCTGAAGAATAACCGGCCGGCGATCCAGGGTGTGTGCCCTTCCTGTGGCACGAAGGTCTTCCGGATCGGGAAAGGGTAATACCCCCCGCCGATAGACCGGGTGTTCCCCCACAAGCGCCAGGCAGGTGCCTGACGCTTGTGTTATGGCCGGGGATACGGTGCCTGGGGGCTTGCCGGCCGACGCTGGGTTCAGGGGGCCCCCTTACTCCCCGTCGCCCTTTCTACCCACACCCTATCTCCGGGGCGGACAGGTCCCGGACGATGCACCACGCCCACCACGCCTCTGCGCCCCTTCACCAGGCGAACGATGTCGGGGTGGTGAACCTCCAGTGTGGCGCAGGGGCTGTTCTGCTTGGTTACCTCCACGACCGCCGTATCCCCGAGGTGCAGACGGTCGCCCGGGCACAGGTCCGAGAGGTCGCCCAGCCCCTCCACCAGCATGTTCTCGCCAAAAGCCCCCGGCTCCAGGCGGATGCCCAGGGCTTCCCCCAGGTCGCTATAGACCTCTTGGGCAACGATGCTCACCTGGCGCCAGTTGGGTTCCGGGTCGCCCCTCTTTTTGTGCTTGTTGATAGGGCCGGCGTGCCAATCGCCCTCCACACCTTGACCGTTCAAAAAAATAACCGGTTGAGGGTATTTGGGGATGCCCCCTGTGGGGCGCAAGCAGACGGCAAGCACCCTCCCCGGGGCCTGGTGCGACTCCATTTCTACCCTCCCACCTGGAACATCTCCACTTTGCGGGCGGGGCGGGCCTCCTTGCGGGCCCGCTCCTCGGAATACCGGTCCGTGCGCCGCCGCCAGAGGGCGATGACATGCTGGCGAACCTCCTCGTCGGAGGCGCCGCTGCGCAAAAGGGCCTTCAGGTCGTAGCCTTCGGTGGCGAAAAGGCAGGTGTAGGCCTTGCCTTCCGCGGAGAGGCGCAGGCGGGTGCAATCCCCACAGAAAGGCTTGGTAACCGATGCGATGACGCCCACCTCTCCACCCCCGTCCCGATAGCGGTAGCGCAAGGCGGTATCCCCATAGCCACGCGGGAGGGGCTCCAGAGGGAAGACAGCGCTGAGGCGCTGAAGGATTTCATCGGCCGAGACCACGTCATCCAGGCGCCAGTGGTTGAGGGAGCCCACGTCCATATACTCTATGAAGCGGATGATGTAGCCCCGCTCCTTGCAGAAGCGGGCCAGGGCAACCACCTCCTCGTCGTTCACGCCCCTCTGGACGACTACATTGACCTTCACTGGCCCCAGGCCAACGCGGGTGGCCTCCTCAATACCTTCTATCACCCGCTGGGGGCCGAAGCCGCGCCCGTTCATCCTGCCGAACACCTGGGCGTCCAGGGAGTGGAGGCTCACCGTAACCCGGTGCAGGCCGGCGTCTTTCAGGGCACGGGCCTTCTGGGCCAGAAGGAAGCCGTTGGTTGTGAGGGCCAGGTCCTCAACACCGGGGATAGCCGAAAGCTGAGCGATCAGTTTCTCCACCTGGTTGCGCAAGAGGGGCTCCCCACCCGTGAGGCGCACCTTACGCACCCCCAGGGAGACGAAAATGCGCACCAGGCGTGCGGTCTCCTCAAAGGTCAGTATGTCCTCCCGGGGGAGGAAACGATAGCGAAATCCCAGGGCTTCGTGGGGCATGCAGAAGGGACACCGGAAGTTACAGCGGTCGGTAATGGAGATGCGCAGGTCCCGGAGGGGCCTGCCCAGGCGGTCAGTGAGGAATTGTGCCCGAGAAGGGGCGCATGTTTCGGTCATGTCTTCCCCGTGCCCAGCAACTCCTTGAGAAGGGCAACGGCCTGGCGTGCTGCCTTACCCCGGTGGCTGAGGGCGTTCTTCTCCTCCAGGCTCAACTGGGCCACCGTCTTCCCCTTATCGGGCAAGTAAAAGATGGGGTCATAGCCGAACCCGCCACTGCCCTGGGGGGCAAAGGCGATGAGCCCCTCCACCGTTCCCTCTACAGTATAAGTGCGCCCGTCGGGGAAGGCAAGGGCGATGACCGAACGAAAGCGCGCGGAGCGCTTCTCCCAGGGCACCCCCTCCAGTTTCTGCAGGAGGAAGGCGATCCGTTGGGGGTCGGTGGCGTTCTCCCCGGCATAGACCTTGGCCTGGGCGCCGGGGGCGCCCCCCAGAGCGTCCACCTCCAGGCCGGAGTCGTCGGCGAGGGTAGGGAGGCCGGTCATCCGGCAATAGGTGCGGGCTTTCAGCAGGGCGTTTTCGGCGCAGGACTGGCCTGTTTCGGCCACGGAAGCCGTAATACCCAGGTCGGCCAGGGTAACCCATCGGCAGGGGGCTTCGGCCAGGATGGGGAGAAGTTCTCTCACTTTGCCGGGGTTGGTAGTGGCCAGCAGAAAAAGGGGGCGCTCCTCGGGGGCCATTGACACCTCCTAGGCGGGCTGGTTACCATGACGGCGGAAGGGTGTGTGGCTCTTCCACTCGGCGTGCCCAGGTGGTGGAACTGGTAGACACGCGGTCTTGAGGGGGCCGTGGGGTTTCCCCGTGTGGGTTCAAATCCCGCCCTGGGCACCAGTGGGGCAACGTAGCCAAGAGGCCTAAGGCGGAGGTCTGCAAAACCTCTATTCGCCGGTTCGAATCCGGCCGTCGCCTTTTCTGCCGTCGCACCACCTGTCTCATACTCCCTTCACGGACAGCCCGCCGCCGTGGGGGGTATGTTATTCTATGATAGCGGTAGGCGGGCCGAGGTGGCGAAACGGCAGACGCGGCGGACTTAAAATCCGCTGGGGCACCGCCCCGTGTGGGTTCAAATCCCACCCTCGGCACCCCATTTTGCTACCGCCTCCCTCTCCTGACATGCTGCCGCCCAGGAGCTCATCGAAGCGCGGGGCCGCCTCTTTCTGCAGGCCGGGGGCCACATGGCTGTATGTGTCCAGGGTGAAGGCCACGGAGCTGTGCCCCAGCCTCTCGGAGACCACTTTGGGGTGGACCCCCTGCTTCATGAGGAGGCTGGCGTGGGCGTGGCGCAGGTCGTGGAAGCGGACCCCGGCCAGGCCCGCTTTCCGCACAATCCTCGAGAAGGCCCGGGTCAGTGTGTCGGGGTCGGTGGGCTTCCCATCAGGCCGGGCAAAGACCAGGTCCGTCTCCTGGAGGGGCCTGCCCAGGAGGAGAGCCCTGGCCTCCTGCTCCTCCCGGTGCCGGCGGAGCAGCACGGCCAGGGATGGTGTGAGGTCCACCCTCCGCCGACTGCGGGCGCTCTTGGGCTCCTGGACCACATATTGGCCCCTGACCCGATAGAGGGCCTGGGTCACGGAGAGGCTTGCCAGGTCCAGGTCCACGTCGCACCAGCGCCGGTGTCAAGAGGAAAGGGAGAACCCGTGAGCCAGGAAAGGCAGACACTGACCGTCGCAGAGACGGCTCCCCTGCTGGGCATCGGGCGGCAGTCGGCGTATGAGCGCATAAAGGCCGGCGAGATACCCTGTATCAGGGTTGGGCGTCGCCTGCTCGCGCCCCGGAGGGCCCTGGAGAAACTCCTGGAGCAGGGGCAGGCCACTCCCCGGCCCGGGTCCGAGGGGTGCCGCCCCGACAGCAGGACCACGGGAGCCCCCGGTGGTGAAGGGCACCTGTGAGCGGACGGTGGGGTCTCCTTATAGCCCGACGGAGAACAGCCGATGGCGATGTTCAGTGAAGAGGCTCGCACCTCCTGCGCCGGCACCTGGACCAGCGCCGGGCCTCATTTATAAGAGCGGATGTCATCCGGAAGCGGGGGCACTGCTCAACCCTGGGGCAAGGGGAGTCCGTCCTGGATCCCGGAGGAGGTGGAGCCGACGCTGGCCCGCTGGTCAGGCGAGACGGATGGCGCCGTGAAAGGGGGTGAGAAACAACGGTGAACACCGGACGCCTAATGGAAGCCCGCCCCGCAGGCTAGGAGCCAGGGGCCGGGCGCAGCACACAAGGAGGTAACACGCCGATGCCGCAGCACAATTCTAGACATTTGTGCACAAGCGGTCAAGCGGTCGCCCTCGCCGTTTACCGTCCATCCCTAGGCCGCTGGGCCACCGTCGGCAAGCTCGTGCCCCTGGGCGGGGCCCTGGTGTTGGCTGTCCCATACCGCCACCGGCGACGGCTGAGGGGGCGAGCCAGCCTGCCTTCAGTGGCCGTCCGGCACGCCCGGGAGCGGGGGGCCGTCGCCATCCTGGTGCACGCTGACGGTGAGCGCCTGGCCCTGGGGGAGGGGCGGCGATGATGGTCTCCCTCGCTTCCCTCCTCTGCGGCGATCCCGCTGCCCCTGCCGTCAGGCGGCCAGGAGGGGCACGGGCACCGGGCGAGCGCATGGGCCTCCTTGAAGGGGGTTGGAACAACTTGGGGATGGGGGAGTGTCGCAGGATGAGAAGGGGAGGGCGGGGATGCAGGTAGTGAGGGGTTAGGCGGAGACGGCGGAGGTGGCCCGACCGGCGAGGCGGCACACGAAGGCCCGCACCAGGTTCGCCAGGGCACGGGCGTCCGGGTCCTGCCCCGTCCGCTTCTTCACCGTCTCACGGGTGCGGGCGTCGGGGAAGCCCAGACAACGGCCCAGCCCAGCAGGGCCTCCCGCAGGATGGGCCGGATGCCGTCCCCCACCGCCTCCCCGAAGAGGCTGTTGCCGAACCTGTTGCTGAAGGAGCGGAAGACCCACTTGGGGGCAGCGGCGACCGCCCCCTTCAGGGCAGTGTCGTGGCCCTCAGGCGTGTCCTGCACCACCGGATGACACACCACATCCGTTCGGGGCGGGACCCCCGGCACACTGACCCAAACCCTCGCCAGGCACATCCCAAGGGTGCGCACCTCCCCCGTGGCCCTGCCCAGGCACCGGACCCCCGGTATTCCACGGGGCCCGGGAGCCCACAGCCCCAGTCCCCGTAGCCGAAGCCCCGGTTGGCCTGGGCAATGGTGGTGTGCCCCTCCAGGTAGGGCACAGGCTGGCCCCTGGGACCCTTGCGGAAGGAGACCAGCGAGGGATCCGGGGGCTGGCGCAGGCGGTGCTCCACCTCCGGGGGCAGGCCCTATCAGAAGAGGGGGCTCCCGAGGTCCTGGGCCATTCCACCACCCGGTATTCGTATCGCATCCCCCCTTCTCCCTGGGGCCTGTTCCGGGGCGGGGGCGGCGAAGAGGTGGCGGATCCGTCCCCCCTCCTCCAGGGCGAAGCCGGTCAGGGCTCCAGAGAAGAGGTGGTGCCAGCCCCGGCCCGCGGGCGCGGGCACCGCCTCGGTGGGGGTCTGCTCCAGGACGACCAGGAACGCCTCCGCCGTCATCCGGGGTCCGGAGGCCGCAGACCAGAGGGCAGAGACGGCATACCCGCCCAGAACCTTCGACGCAAGAAGGGCCCAGGTCCCCGGATAGTCAAAGAGGTCCATCCCCAGGAGGCATCCCTTATAGAGCACTACTGCGCCCACCTGTCCGGGGAGGGGATGGCTTATGGAGCGGACCGCCTTTTCCAGGTCCTCGCCGCGGGCCGCGAAGAAGTCGGGGAAGGCTTCACTGGGCGATACCACCCCAGCCCTGCGATGGAGGAAGGCGATGTGCTCCCACACCATTCCCTGGTCGGCGCGGGCGGTGCGGGCCCGCCGGAGGCTTTCGGCCACGGAGGCAGCCTTCCGCCGGCGCAGGTCGGCGTCCACCAGGAAGCGTGCAGGGCGGAATTCGCGATAGCGGCCCCATCTGCCCCGCTCCACACAGGACACGGGGATGCAGTGCCGGCCCTGGCCCAGCATGAGCGTGATGTTGAGGGTGCGGGTCTGAAGGCCTCCTTCCAGAACCTCCCCTTCCGGGAGCAGGACAGGACGCTCGCCCCGGACGCTGACCGACAGGGTGGGGACTTCTCCACCCTTGTGCTCTTTGATGAGGATGCGACCGTGGGGGAGGGCCTCCTCCAGGAGGTCGTAGTCCCGCTCCTGTGGAGGAGCCCCGGAGATGAGGGGGACCACCGTTATGCCGGTATCCGTGTGAACGGCCTCCCCAAACCCTACCCTTTCCCGCACAGAGACTGCACCCATCCCTTACCCTCCTTGCCCAAAGTGTTTCCAAGTTGTGAACGGCCTTCGCTTTTGCAGACTGTCCTGTTGGCCTCCAAACGCGGGGTGTGCTACCCCCCTCGGTCTCAGGGCCTTCTCGGAACCCGGGCAGCCCTGCCCTCCTTGGGCCTGTCCCCCTCCAGATGACCGCTAGCCCCTCCTCGGCGCCGGCATCAGGCGAGGTTAGCGCTTCCAGTTTAGGGACCCCTGTTTGCCCTCGTCAACCCCTCCAGGCCTGGGGGCGCTGTCACTTGTGCGGTGGGCGAATAGACGTTTCACAGTTTCCGGGCATGGGCACGGCGCAGGCCGGGTGAGGAAGGCAGGGCGCGTCGCTACGGACCCCCCGCACACCAAGAGGGACACCAGGCGGTGTCGCAGGATTCGCGGGAGACCCTATAGGAGGAAGGGGAAACCACAACCGGTGAGGAGTAGCGGGGGACCCAGATAGATGAGTAACAGGTGCTGGATCATGTGCGCCCAAAACCGGCGTTCGCCCCACGCATTGATGGGGGACATAGACAAAGACCGGGAACACGAGTCGAGGGCTCAGCCCTTGCCTCTTTACCGGTCTGCGTTCAACGATCCGAGGGGGCGACGGCCACGCGGGTCGCAGCCGTGTGGGCGCGCTTCAGGACATAGGCGAGCACCAGGGAAAGGACCGCCAGCCCGATGAAGGTGCCGAACCCGGTAGCGTAGCCGGGGGCGCCCTGGGCGCGCACAAAGACGCCCATCACCGGTGGGATGGCGAAGCCGCCGAAGGCACCCAGGCCCCCGACCCAGCCGGCGGCGCCACCTACCGCCTCCGGCACCTCCTGCGGCACCATCTTGTAGACCGCCGCGTTGTTCACCCCCATACCCACCGCCATCACCGCCTCGCCGACCACGGAAAGGGCATAGTTGTGGGAGAAGGTCATGAGGAGAGCGCCTGCCAGCATGACGAGCAGGGCCAGCAGGGCCGTGTTCTCCCCGCCGAGGCGGTCAGAGAGGGAGCCTCC
>BEHZ01000088.1 GCA_002923335.1 bacterium HR23
GGATAAGAGGCGCACCCGCTGGGCGCCTGTCAGACGGGCCAGGCCGTCCTCCAGGGTTCGGCGCAGGGTAGCCTCGTCCCGGGCCTGCACCGCCGAGCGGGCCAGGGCCTCCAGGGCTAATACCCACGCCGTCGAGGGCGTCCGCATGGGTCGCTCCGCCTGTCCTATGGTAGCGTAGGACGGGAACGCGAGCAATCCCATCGCCGACCCGCACCCGCCCCGGGCCCACCAGGGGCGGACCGTTCTCAGGCCCTTTGGCCCTACACCCCTGGGGGTGAAAACGCTACCATAAAACACGGCACCACACCTCTGGAGGTGAGATATGACGGCTACCCGCCCGACCCGTGTGGAACGGGATTCCATGGGGCCAATGGAAGTGCCCGCCGATGCCTACTACGGCGCCTCCACCCAGCGAGCGGTGCTGAACTTCCCTATTAGCGGACAGCGCTTCCCCCGGCGCCTCATCCGCGCCCTGGGGCTGATAAAGTGGGCGGCGGCCAAGGTGAACATGGAACTGGGTCTGTTGGACCCCTCCATCGGCAACGCCATCGTCCAGGCAGCGTGGGAGGTGGCCGAGGGGAGATGGGACGACCAGTTCGTCGTGGATATCTTCCAGACGGGCTCCGGCACCTCCACCAACATGAACGCCAACGAAGTCATCGCCAACCGTGCGGGGGAGATTCTGGGCCTGCCCCGTGGCTCTCGCAAGGTGCACCCCAACGACCATGTGAACCTGGGCCAGTCCTCCAATGATGTCATCCCCACCGCCATCCACCTCTCCGCCATTATGGTCATCAAGGAAGACCTCATCCCTGCCCTGGAGGGCCTGCACCAGACCCTGCTGGCCAAGTCTCAGGAGTTCTGGCCCATCATCAAAACAGGGCGCACTCACCTGCAGGACGCCACGCCCATTCGTCTGGGGCAGGAGTTCCTGGGGTATGCGGGGCAAGTGGAGCGGGGGATCCGCCGCCTCCACTACGCCCTGGAGGAACTGGCGGAGGTGGCTTTGGGGGGCACCGCTGTGGGCACGGGCGTCAATACCCATCCCCAGTTCGCCCCCAAGGTGTGCACTCTGCTATCGCAGGTTATCGGCCACCCCATTCGGGAGACCGATAACCACTTCCAGGCCCAGGCGACCCTGGACAATGTGGCGGCGGCGGGCGGGGCATTGCGCACTGTCGCCCTCAGCCTCCACAAAATAGCCAACGACATCCGCTGGCTCGGCTCGGGGCCCAGGGCAGGGTTGGGGGAACTGCTCTTGCCCGAGGTCCAGCCCGGCAGTTCCATTATGCCCGGCAAGGGGAACCCTGTTATCGCCGAATCCCTCATCCAGTTGTGCGGGCAGGTCCTGGCCAACGACACCGCCCTGGTTATGGCCGACCTGGGCAGTTACTTTGAGTTGAACCTGATGATGCCCCTGGCCGCCCGCAACCTCCTGGAATCCGCTTCCCTCCTGGCCGCCGCCGCCCGGAACTTTGACCGGCAGTGCGTCCAGGGTCTGAAGGCGACCACCCGAGGCCCCGAGATGGTGGAGAAAGGGCTGATGCTCACCACCGCCCTGGCACCGGTCATCGGCTATGACAAGGCGGCCGAGATCGCCAAAGAGGCAGCCCGCACCGGGCGCACCATCCGGGAGGTGGCCAGAGAACGCACCACCCTTACCGAGCAGGAACTGAACGCCATCCTGGACCCCGAGAAGATGACGGAGCCGGGGCTGGGCGCCGGACCGGTGTCGGGCTAGGCGCTTAGCAGGCCTCCGGCCCAGCCCTCCGGCAGGAAAGCCGGGGGCTCCCTGCTCACTCCTTATGCCGCCACAGGGGGGTGCGGGGCGGTTCCCCCGACAGTGTGAACTGGGGGAGCGTGAGGCCGTTGGGGAGGTCCATAAACACCGCCTCCACCCGTGCCCCAATGGCCACCCGCTCCTCCCGCTCGGGACGGAAGTGCTCATCCACCAGGTTGGCGGTAATGCGCAGGCCGTAGCCGGGTGTGGGCACCCCCCTCTGCTCGTCCAGTTCCACCAGCACGATGGGATAGGGCACCCAGTCCCGAAAGCCGGGGAGCACGGTGTGGTAAACGATCTGGTAACTGTAAATCTCCCCCCTCCCGCTGACGGGCGTCCACTCCCAGCGTAAGGAGGTGCAGAAGGGACAGGAAGGCCCCGGCTCCCATCGCAGAAGACCGCAGTCCAAGCATCGCTTCACTGCTAACTGGTGCCTGCGGGCATACTCAAAGTAGCCGGCGTGCTCCTGATCAAACTCGGGAATGTTCAAGATGAGGCCCCGATACTCGTAGGTGGGCATGCCTACCTCCGGAGGATAAGGGCGGAGCCATAGCCGGGGGTGCCCCAGCCCATATTCATGGCGATCTCCGGATCCCTCACCTGCCGGCACCCCCCCGGCCCATACTGGTAGGTGTGCCTCCCCTCCCGCCAGCCGGGGCAGTAGTCGTCGGCCTGGCCCCGCAGTTGGCGCACATTCTCAATGACCATGTTCATCCCGTGGGTGTAGCCTTCACACAGATGGCCCCCACTGGTGTTGTTGGGGCGCTTCCCCCCAAGTTGGATGATGCCACTGCTCACATAGTAGCCCCCCTCCCCAACCTTACAGAACCCATAAGCCTCAAACTGGAGCACCACCGTAAAGGTAAAGGCGTCGTAGCACCCCGTGATGTCAATATCCTCCGGGCCCACCCCTGCCATCTGGAAGATGCGGGGGGCAATATAGTGTCCGCCGATGCGGGTAATAGGGGCTTCGGCCCAGGGGTTGTCGGGGAAGGTGCGGGAGCCTCTCCCCTGCACCGCCATGATGTAGATGGGGCGTTGGCGCAGGTGTCGCGCCCGCTCCGCCGAGGTAACGATAATACAGGTGGCGTTATCCGTCTCTAAACAGCAGTCCAGCAGGTGTGCCACCGGCTTCACAATCCAGCGGGAGTTGAGCACATCTTCAACGGTAACCGGCTCCTTCTTGAAGGCTTTAGGGTTGGCGCTGGCGTGCCGGCTGTGCACCACCTTCACCATGGCCAGTTGCTCGGAGGTAGTGCCGTATTCCATCATGTGGCGGGTGAAGGCGAAGGCGAAACGCTGGAGAGGGCTCATCAACCCGTAGGGCCGGGTCAGCAGTTCGCTCCCGCTGACCGGCGTGGACGCCCGTGCCCCCGTCCCGCCGATGCGCACCTGCGTATAGCCGTTCATGGAGCGGTAGATGGCGACGGTGTGGCACATGCCCACCTCTATTGCCCCCATGGCTAGGCCAATAAGGGCTTCGGTGCTGGAACCGCCCCCGCTCACATCCATAAAGAAGTTGGGGCGTATCCCCAGGTCGGACGCCACGGCGGTGGAAGGGGTGGAATCCCCCATGTGATAACTCAGCAGGCCATCCACCTCCTGGGGGGTAAGGCCGGCGTCGTCCATGGCCTTCTTCACCGCCTCCACGGCCATGGCTCGGGTGGTTCGCCCGGAGCGCTGGGAATACTCCGTCTCCCCCACCCCTACGATGCAGTATTTGTCCCGCAGAGGATGGGCCATAGCATCCTCCCGACACAACAGAGGCTCACGCTATGCCGATAATAACACAACCCCTTGGGATACTCCACGGGTGCAAGTAGCCCCAAGCCCCCCCTTGACAGCTTTCCAATTCCCCCCATAGGATAGGGGCGACCACCACGGCAGGGGGAGGGCGCTATGAAAGTCTCCATGTTCCACCTTATGCCTTACCGTGACCTGCCGGAAGATTTTGAAAAACGCTACCGCTCCGTCTGGGTAGACCCGCCCTGGGGGGAACTGGCCGACCCCGAGAAAGTGGGGCAGTATTACAACTGGACCCTGGACGAACTCTTCTACGCCGCCCGGGCCGGCCTGGACGGGGTGTGCACCAACGAGCACCACCAGAATGCCTACGGCTTTATGCCCAACCCCAACATTATGGGGGCTTACCTGGCCAAGGCCACCAACGGCCTCCCGGTCGCCATTGTCCAAATGGGTGCCACGCCCCCCACCACCAGCCCCCCCATTCGGGTGGCCGAGGAATACGCCATGCTGGACTGCATCAGCGGGGGAAGGCTGGTGGCCGGCATGCCCCTGGGCACCGCTATGGATGTGAACTTCTGCTACGGCATCCCCCCTATTGAACAGAGGGAGCGCTACCGGGAGGCCCACGACCTCATCATCAAAGCCTGGACCAGCCGGGAGATTTTCGCCTGGAACGGGAAATACTGGAAACTCCCTCTGGTGAACCTCTGGCCTCGGCCGATCCAGACGCCCCATCCACCCATCTGGGTGCCCGGCTCCGGGAGCGTGAGCACCTGGGACCTGGCCATAGACAACGACCACTGCTACTGCTACCTGAGTTACTACGGCTGGCAGTGGGCCAGAGATATGGTGGATGGCTACTGGGCTCGGGTGGAGCAGAAGGGGAAGGAGCGTAACCCCTATCGCCTGGGCTTTCTGCAACTGGTGGCCGTCGCCGAGACCGACGCCGCCGCCGAGCGGGACTACGCCCGTCACATAGAATACTTCTTCCACAAGTGCCTCCACGTCTACAACGGCTACACCTATCCCCCCGGCTACCACGACTGGGAGAGCCTGGTGCATATGGTGCGCCGTTCGGCCATGGACCGGCGCCGTCTCTTCAACTTGCAAGAGAAGAGTTACCCCGATTTCGTGCGAGAGGGGAATGTCATCGCCGGAAGCCCGGCGACCGTGCAGGACCAGTTGGAGGAGGCCATTCGCCGTTTGCGAATAGGGAACCTCATGGTCCTGCTCCATATTGGCTCTATGCCCCACGAGTTGACCCTAAAGAACATTGACCTCTTCGCCCGGGAGGTGCTCCCCTCCCTGCGCCCCCTCTGGGATGACGAGGGCTGGGAAAACCACTGGTGGCCCAGGGCTCTCCTCTCCCGTGCGCCTCAATCCGCCCCAGCCCAGCCCTGACCGACGGGAGCACGGCCATGACCACCTTTGCCGTTCACCCCCTTACCCTTCCCTGCACGGTGTGGCAGGGGCGGCTCACGGTGTGGGTCCTGAAGGGCGGGGAAGGGCCTCCCCTTGTCTACTTCCATAGCCCCTGGGGCCTCCAGTGGGACCCCTTCCTGGGCGGCCTGGCCCGCCACTACACCGTCTACGCTCCCTATCTCCCCGGCACCGGCGAAGGCGACCCCAATGACATCTACAAGGTGGATAGCCTGTGGGACCTGGTGCTCATTATGGGGGATGTGCTGGACGCCCTGGGCCTGCAGAAGTCCGCCCTGGTGGGGCACTCCTTCGGGGGGATGCTGGCCCTAGAGGTGTGTGCCCATTGGCCCGAGCGGTGCAGGGGGCTGGTGGCCATCGCCCCCATCGGCCTCTGGCGGGAGGAGCACCCCATCGCCAACT
The DNA here is from genome assembly GCA_002923335.1 of bacterium HR23. Taxonomy (GTDB): domain Bacteria; phylum Chloroflexota; class Dehalococcoidia; order Lucifugimonadales; family HRBIN23; genus HRBIN23. Next base: position 5,369 of record BEHZ01000088.1, read on the forward strand.
GGATGGCGGTGCTCCACCAGCAGGACCTGGTGCGCCTCCTGTTCCGCAACCCCTCCTCGCCCGCCGTGGCGTGGGTATTCCCCACCTTCTCCGACCCCCAACAGCAAGCCCTGGCCCAGGCGAAGCGCATCTAGGCCATGGGGTGCTCCGGCAAGTTCTGGTGGCCTATCCCGGATAGGGGGTTAGCAAAGCGCCTCCACCGGGTGAAGGCCCCCACCCTTCTGGTGTGGGGCAAAGAAGACGCCGTGGTGCCGGCGTCCTACGCCCAGGATTTCGCTTCGGCCATCTCCGGAGCACGCTCCCTTCTGGTGGAGCGGGCAGGCCACCTGCCCCACCTGGAGCAGATGGAGCAAGTGCTTCCCGCGGTCCTGGACTTCCTCCAGAGGTGTCCCTGAAGGGGGTGAGTATGGTCGCCCTTGACCCTGGCGTGGTGGCCTTTCTCCAGCAGAGGGCGCAGGCGGGGATACCCCCCTTCCACCGGTTGCCTGTGGAAGAGGCCCGCAACCTGATGCGCACCCTCTCCGCCCGTGCGCCCCGCCCCCCGGTGGCCAAAGTGGAGGATATCTCCCTGCCTGGCCCCGGGGGGCCTATCCCCGCCCGCCTCTACTGGCCCACAGGCAGGGAGATGGTGGGGCTGGTGGTTTACTACCATGGCGGGGGATGGGTGCTGGGCGACCTGGATACCCACGACGCCCCTTGCCGATACCTGGCCAACGCCTCCCAATGCCTGGTGCTGGCGGTGCACTACCGCCGTGCCCCGGAGCACAAGTTCCCCTCAGCTGTGGAAGACGCCTATGCCTCTGCCCTCTGGGCGGTTGAGCACGCTCCCCAATGGGGCATCCCCCAGGAGCGGGTGGCCCTGGCAGGGGATAGCGCCGGGGGCAACTTGGTGGCCGGGGTTACCCTCTTCGCCAAAGAGAAGGGCGGGCCACACCTAGCATGCCAGGTGCTCATCTACCCCGTTACCGATTACAACTTCCAGCGCCCCTCTTATCGGGAGAATGGGGAAGGCTACCTGCTCACCCGGGAGGGGATGGAGTGGTTCTGGGGGCACTACCTGGCCCGGGAGGAGGATGGAGCGCACCCCCTGGCCTCCCCCTTACGGGCGCCTGACCTGTCGGGACTCCCGCCGGCCCTTGTCCTCACCGCCGAATACGACCCCCTGCGGGACGAGGGGGAGGCCTACGCCGAGCGCCTGGCCCAGGCGGGCGTGCCGACGGTATGCATCCGCTATATGGGGAACATCCACGGGTTCGTGGGGCACCTGCTTTTCCCCGGTCGGCAGGCTATCACCAGCGTCGGGGCGACCCTGCGGGGCATCTTGACGGGTGCCCTCACGCCCGGCTAGCCGCCTACCCCCTGGGCAAGCCCAGGCCCCGTGTGGCGATGATATTGCGCTGAATCTCCGAGGTCCCCCCGGCAATGGTGGAGGAGAAACTGGTGAGCCACATCCGTTCTAGCCTCCCCTTCAGGGGCGCCCACTTGGAGCCGGGGGCCAACTGCCCATACGGCCCCAGCAGAGCCAGGCCTGTGTGGGCCAGCCTCTGCTGCAACTCGGAGCCGAACACCTTGTTGCAGGAGGCCTCCTTGTTGGGGATGAGGCCTTTGCTCTGCATCCAGGCGATGTTATAGGCCATCAGACGCCCCGCCTCTATCTCCACCGCCAACTCCGCCAGGGCGTTGCGCACGCGAGCATCGCCGGTGAGGTGGCGCTCCCGTGCGACGGTTACCAGGTCCTCCAGGGTGCGCTTGCCCCCGGCGTAGTAGGCGATGCCCGAGCGCTCAAAGTCCAGCAGGGCT
>BEHZ01000089.1 GCA_002923335.1 bacterium HR23
AGTTTTCAAGGCCTTGATGACCCGTGGCAGAAGGGGCAAAAGGTCGCTGGCCAGGGTGCCGGCGTCGCCTACTTCGTGGCGGAGCACCTCCCCCGCCAGCCCGTGGAGAAAGACGCCCAGGCAGGCAGCATCAAAGGGGTGCAGACCCTGGGCCATCAGGCCGGCGATGGCCCCGGCCAGCACATCCCCCGTGCCGGCTGTGGCCAGGGCGGGGTTGGCGAAAGGGCTTATGCGCACCTGCCCCTCAGGGGAGGCAATGACCGTGAAAGGCCCCTTGAGCACCAGGGTAACACCCCATCGCTGGGCCGATTCCTGGGCGGTGCGCAGGCGCTCCCGTTCCACCTCTTCCACGGTGCTGTCTAGCAGGCGGGCCATCTCGCCCGGGTGGGGAGTAAGAACCGAGGGGGCACGGAGTTTCTCCCACCACCCCTCCTGACGGGCCAGGATGTTGAGGGCATCGGCGTCAAGGACCAGGGGCGTGGTGGCAGGTGGCTCCCCCAGCAGGAGGTGGCGCACCAGGGCCTCGGCGGCCGGGGATTGGCCCAACCCACATCCAATCAGGAGCACATCAAATTGCCCCTCTACACGGCGCACCTCGCGCACCGCATCGGGGGCGAAGACACCGCTGGTCGCCTCCGGCAGGGGGAGGTGGGTAACCTCCGTCAACTTGCTGGCCAGAATGGGGTGGATGCTCACCGGGGAGGCCAGGGTAACATACCCTGCTCCGACCCGTGCCGACCCCATACACGCTAGGTAGGCGGCGCCGATGTAGCGCTGGGAGCCCACTATCGCCAGCACCCGTCCGAAGGTGCCCTTGTGGGCGGAGAGGGGGCGGGGCGGCAGGGTCTGGCGTGCCCATGAGGCGTCTAACACCTCCAGAGGAATATCCTCGGCCAGGTGCTCCGGGATGCCGATGTCCACCACCTCCAAGTGCCCCACCCGCTCCGCTCCGGGGAAGAAGAAGAGGCCCACCTTGGGGAAGCCCAGGGTTACCGTGATATCGGCGTAGGGGGTGTAGGGGTCCACCGCGCCTGTGTCGGGGTCTAGGCCCGAGGGGAGGTCCAGGGCCAGGATGCGTAGGGATGGGCGCTGGGCTTTCGCCTGGGCCAGGCGGGAGAAGACCTCTGCCATCAGCCCTTCCATGGGCCGACGCTTCCCGGTGCCCAGCACGGCGTCTATCACCAGGTGGGCGCTGGCCAGCAAGGCCTGGAGGGTAGCCAGATCGGCATCGCTGGGTGCTTCCACCGTGGCCACACCCCGTTGGCATGCCAGGGCCAGTTTGGCGTCTTCGGGGGAGCGGGGGATGACCAGATAAGCGGTAACCTTGGCCCCCCAGGAGGCCAGGTGGCGAGAGGCCACCAGGCCATCGCCCCCGTTGTTCCCCGGTCCGATGAGGGCCAGCACCTCCGCTCCTGCCCGTTTGCCCAACGCCTCCCAAGCCGCACGGGCCACCTGGAGGCCGGCGTTCTCCATCAGGGCGTCCAGGGAGATGCCCTGGGCGTTGGCCTGGCGCTCCAGTCGGCGCATCTGGTCGGCGGTTACCACTTTCATGGCGCCAGCGGACAGGGGGTCATGGGCTGGATGTAGGCATAGGGAGGGGTGAGGTGCGCTCCACCACAGGCGCGGTTTCCCCTACCACAATGGCGATGGCCATCTCCCGGCTGTGGGAAAGGGAGAGGGCGAAGCGGGCGATTCCCAGGTGCTGTGCACGGGCCAGGGCGCGCCCGGTGAGGCGTATGGTAGGAGCCTGGCCCCGCTCCCGCACCACCTCAATTTCCTTCCAGGAGACGCCCCGTATGCCGGTGCCCAGGGCCTTCATGACCGCCTCCTTGGCAGCAAAGCGGGTGGCCAACTGGGGCGCTTGCCCACGGGCATAGGCCAACTCCAGGGGAGTGTAGATACGGTGCAGGAAACGCTCCCCCCAGCGCTCAACCGCACGGGCGATACGGGGGATTTCCACCATATCCACGCCGATGTAGAGCACGACCCCACCTCGGCCACCATCAGGAAGCAGGCACCGCCACGCCAGCCTGCGCCAGGATGGCGGGGATGTATCGCTCCCATCCGATAGCCATAATATGCACCCCCTGACAAAGGGAGCGCACCTCTCGGATGATGCGGGCGGAGATTTCTATGCCTTTCGCGGTGCGGTCAGGGGCATTCTCCAGTTCGGCGATGAGGTGTTCGGGGACCAAAACCCCCGGCAGGTTCTGATTGAGGTTGCGGGCCATGCCAGCCGACTTCAGGACTATGATGCCGGCCAGGAAGGGAAGGCGGTAGTGCTCTACCTGCTTCATGAAGGCGCTGAACTTGTCCGGGTCGTAGACCGCCTGGGTCTGGAAGAAGCGGGCGCCAGCGGCGATCTTCTCCTCTAGGCGCCGGAGTTCCTTGTCCAGGTCTTTAGCACCGGGGTTCACTACCGCCCCCAGGTGGAAGCGAGGGGTGCCCTTCAGGGGATTGCCCGCCAGGTCGTGCCCTTGCATCAGGGCAGAAGCCGCTTTCAGGATACCAATGGCCTCCAGGTCAAAGACCGCCTTGGCCTCCGGGTGGTCGCCGGTGCCCGGGGGGTCTCCACTCATAATGGCGATGTTCTCAATGCCCAGGGCGGAGGCTGCGAGCAGTTCCGCCTGGATGGCGATACGGTTGCGGTCCCGCCCAGTGACCTGCAGGATTGGCTCAATGCCCTGGTCCAGGAGAAGGTGGGCCACCGCAATGGGGGCCATGGCCATGCGTGCCCCTGTGCAGTCGGTGAGGTTGAAGGCGTCCACCACTCCCCGCAGGGCCTGGGCTTTGCCCAGCACCTCGGACAGGTCGGTGCCTTTGGGGGGATTGAGTTCTGCAGTTACCACAAACCGGCCGGAGGCCAGGGCGTCCTGAAATCGGGTCATGGCGTGCTCCTCTCCCTTTGGGCCATTATAGCCCTGGGCGGGAGGGGTGTCTACCGCTGTGGGGCTTGTCGGCCCAAGGGGTGGCCGACTATTATGCAGGGAGAAACGGCGAGGAGGTGTCTATGCCCTATGAGACGATTCTCTACGAGCAGGAGGGGGCGTTGGGTATCCTCACTTTGAATCGCCCTCACCGGCTCAACGCCCTGAGCCGTCAACTGGTGCAGGAGTTGGACGCGTTTCTGGGGGAGATAGAGCGTCAGCGGGAGGTGCGTGTGCTCATCCTGCGGGGTGAGGGGCGAGCCTTCTGCGCCGGGGCGGATATCAAAGAGATGGCGGAGGAGGAGCCGGGGGTGGCCCTCCCCCGTGCCACCACCCGCATCGCCACCCGTCTGGAGAACCTCCCCCTTATCACCATCGCAGCCGTGCACGGGTATGCGGTGGGAGGGGGGTGTGAACTGGCCATGGCGTGTGACCTGCGTGTCGCTTCCGAGGATGCCCAGTTCGGCCAGCCGGAGGTGAAGTTGGGCATCCTGCCCGGTGCCGGGGGCACGCAACGCCTCCCCCGCCTTATCGGCATCGGGCGGGCGAAGGAACTGATGTATATCGGTGATTTTATTGATGCCCGCACCGCTCTGGCATGGGGTCTGGTGAACCGGGTGGTGCCCCGTGAGCGCCTTATGGAGGAGGCAAAGGCCCTGGCCCAGGTGCTCCTGCAGCGCCCCCCGTTGGCCCTTGCCCTCATCAAGTCGTGCGTGCAGGTGGGGATGCAAACGGACCTCCACTCGGCCCTGGAATACGAGGCACGCTGCTCCACCATCCTCCACGCCTCGGAGGACCGGAGGGAGGGGATGCGGGCCTTTGTGGAGAAGCGCCCGCCCGTCTTCCAGGGGAGGTAGGGTTACCCTGTGGCGGAGGGAGAGGAGCAGCCTGAGAGAGGGGGAGGGTTTTTCCCCCTTGACGCCCCGTGTGTCGTCTCGCTATGCTGGGAGACACGGGGCGCAGTATGCTGGAGATCACTTTCAGCGGTGGCTCTCTGCGGTGTCCGGAGACGCCGGAATACCTGGAAGTGGCCCTGCATTTGTTGCAGGTCTTGCGGGAGCAGGCGCGGAAAAGTCGGGGAGCCGGTGAGGGGGATGTGGTGTCGCCCCCGACCGTTGCTGCGCCCTCTCCGCCTCCTGTTTCCCCCGCTCCACCCGCTCCCCGTCCAACCGCTCCGGGAAGCCGGGTGCGCTGGTTCGTAACCCACCGCCCCCGCATTCAAACAGGCCCGGGGCAGGTGGTGGAGCCGAAGAGCCTGGAGGAGTTGAAGGGCTTTCTGCAAGCACGGGGGCTAACGCCTCACCCTCGTGGGGACGCCTCTATGCTCTTGTGGCAGGTGCGGGAGCGCCTGGGCCTGCCGGTGGAGGCGGTGCCTCTGGAGGGGTCTACAGGGCCTCCTTGAGGCGCTGGGCCAGGGAGAGGGTCATCCCCGGCAGGGAGGCGATGCGCTCCACCGGGGCGTCTTTGATGGCTTTGAGCGAGCCGAAGGTGCGCAGGAGGAGGCGCTTGCGCTTGGGGCCGATGCCCGGCACCGTGTCCAGCACCGAGCGGGTCTGGCGCTTGGAGCGCAGGCGCTGGTGGTAAGAGATGGCGAAGCGGTGGGCCTCGTCCCGTATCCGCTGGACAAGGAACAGCCCCTGGGAGCCACGGGGCAAAAGGATGCCCTCGGGGGAGTGGGGGACGAAGAGTTCCTCCCGCTCTTTGGCCAGGGCGCACAGGGGGATGAAGTCGGTGGACAGCCCGAGTTGCAGGAAGACCTCCTGGGCTGCAGACAGGTGCCCCTTGCCCCCGTCCACGATGACCAGGTCGGGGACAATTCCCCAGGCCTCCTGCTCTGGGGGGGTGTTGCTCGGCGTGAAGAGATGGGGGGCCTTGCGGTAGGCCTCGGCCAGGCGGGAGAACCGACGCTGGAGCACCTCCCGGAGCATGGCGTAATCGTCTATCCCCTGGACGGTGCGCACCTTGAAACGGCGGTAGTGGGCACGGTGGGGCTTTCCCCCCACGAACACCACCATACTCCCCACGGCATCGGTGCCTCGGATGTTGGAGATATCGTAGCACTCAATGCGGTGGGGCAGGCGAGGGAGATTGAGGGCCTCCTGCACCTCGGCCAAAGCCTTCTGGAGGGCGTCCTCGTCGGCCAGCCTGTGGGCCTGCTGGAGACGTAGGCCCTCCTGGGCGTTCTCCACTGCCATATCCAGGAGACGCTTTTTGGCTCCCCGCCGGGGCACCAGCAGTTGCACCGGCCCCCCCCGCCTCTGGGCCAGGCTCTGGGCGATAAGGTCGGCCTCCTCGGGCAGAAGGGGAAGGACGATGAGAGGGGGAACGAAGGTGGCCGACTGGTAGAACTGGAGGAGGAAGTGGGCCAACACCCGCTGGGGAGGTTCATCCTGGGTGCCCTCCAGGGCGAAGGGGTCTCGTTCCACCAGTTTCCCCTGGCGGATGAAGAAGACTTCCGCCCGCGCCTCGGCTCCGCTCTGGGCGAGGGCAACCACATCCATATCCTCCCGCTTCAGGGAGACCACCTTCTGCTCCTCCAGCACCTGTTGGATGGCGGCTATCTGGTCCCGCAGGCGTGCCGCCCGCTCAAAGTCCCACCGCTCCGCGGCCTCCTGCATCTGCCGGCGCAGGCGGGCCAGCACCGCCTCTGCCTTCCCCTGGAGGAACTGGATAACCTGCTGGATGATCTCCCGATACTCCTCTTTGGAGATATAGCCGGTGCAGGGGGCGGAACAGCGGTGGATGAAGTATTCCAGGCAGGGGCGGGGGTCCTTGCCCGTAATGGGCTTGGTGCAGGAGCGGTAGGGGAAGAGGCGCTTGAGGAGGTCCAGAGTTCGGCGCACGGAGCCGGCGCTGGCGTAGGGGCCGAAGTAAAGGGCGCCGTCCTGGCGCACCTGGCGGGTGAAGTAAACTAAGGGGAAATCCTCCTGCAGGTCAATGCGGATGTAGGGGTATGTCTTGTCGTCTCTCAGGCGGGTGTTATACGGGGGGCGGTGGCGCTTGATAAGGGTGTTCTCCAGCAGGAGGGCCTCGCTCTCCGAGTGGGTGAGGATGACCTCCAACTCCGCGGCACGGGAGAGCATGCGCTGAATTTTGGGGGGAAGGTCTGCTCGCTGGGCGAAGTAGGAACGCACCCTATCCCGCAGGCGGGCGGCCTTCCCCACATACAGCACTTGCCCCTTCCCGTTGGTGAAGAGGTAGACGCCCGGGCGCTCCGGCAGGGCCTTCAGGTGCTCCGGAAAGGTGGGGTCTCGCAGGTCCACTGCAACCCCCTAGCGGAGCACGAGCCAGAGGACCAGCAGAATGGCCACGCAGATGCCTGTAACCGCTCCAATGGCCGCCACTTCCCGGGTGATGGGGAGGCGGGGGAGTGGGGTGGTGGAAGCGGGGCGGGGTGAGGAAGGGGGGGCCTCCCTGGGGGGCGGGGGCGAAGGGGCGGTAGCGGGTTTGGGGGGTAGGGTGGCCGTCCCCGCAGGTGGGGCGCTGAGGGCCGTGCGGGGCCGACGGCCGCGGCGATGGGACTTTCTGGGCATACCTACTGCTCCTTCAGGCTTGTGTCCTGGCCCAGCATACCCGGGCCAGGTGGGCTATCATATCGGCGGTCTGGTGGAAGGTGAGGAGGCCGGTGTTGAAGACCATATGGTATTGATGGGGAGCGGAGGCGTCTATCTTGTAAAAGCGCCGGTAGTAAACCTCCCGTGCCCGCTCCACCTGGGCGATGCGCCGTTCGGCGGTGGGCTTATCCAGGTGCTCTCGTTCCATAATAACCCGCACCCGACGCTCATAGGGGGCCACTAAGCCGATGTGCAGGGCATCGGGGTAGTCCTTCAGCACCAGATTGGAGGCCCGCCCCACGATAACCAGGTTACCGCTCTTGGCCAGGTCGCGGATGGCCTGGCTGATGGCCTGAACGAACCGGCGGTCGTCCATTTCCTGGGTAGCCTCGTGGGTGCCTTCGGGATAAGGCTGGAGGAGCAGGGCGTCCATACTGGCGCCGAAGTAGGGGTCTCCGCCGGCCAGAGCGCTCCGCTCCAGAACCCGCTGGAGGAGGCGGGCCATGCGTTCCCCCAGGGTGGGGGAGCGCTCCTCCCTATCGGCCAGGGTGGCCACCGGGATGCGGATGCGTCGGCTGGCTTCGGCCAGCACCAGGCGGTCCACATAGTCCATGCCCAGGGTGCGGGCGACCTCCACGCCTACC
>BEHZ01000090.1 GCA_002923335.1 bacterium HR23
GGCTTTCGGTGGGGCCCGCCTATGCCCCCGACGCACGGCTGGGGGTAAGGGCCCTTCGGGAGGGGGAGGTGACGGGGGGGGTGCTCCTGGGGGATGCGGGGTTTGATGCGGAGGAGGTGTGGGAGGAGGCGAAGCGGAGAGGTCTTACCCCCCACATTCGGCTCAAGCGTGGGGGAAAGGGCCCCAATCCCCCTTGAGGGTGGAAGGGGAGAAGGGCTTCTCTCCGGCCCTCTACCGGTGGCGTGGGGTGGTGGAAGGGGTGTTTGGGGGGATCAAGACCCGGCTCCTTGGGGGTTACCTTGCGGAGATGGGGGAGGAGACACCCCGGAAGCGGGTGTTCCTGGAGGCCTTGGCCTACAACCTGCGGGTGCTGCTGTCCCTCCTTTTGTGGCTTCTGGGCCCGAGGGGCCTGGGGACCACCCCCACCACCCAAGCCCCCCGCCTCCCCTTCGCCTACACCTACATTTGCAGGACAACCCCTTGCCATTGGGGCGAAGGGCGATGACGACGATGAGGACCAGATCCCTGACCCGGGGCGGCCACCGCCGGGCGTCGCCCTCAAGGTCATCATCCCCTGGGAGCGGGGGAAGGCCCCTAGCCACCCCGGTGGAACGGGAGGGAGCAGCGCAACCTGCACAACGGGGAGCGGGACGACCCTCTGCGATGCCTGGCCCCCTGTGGGAACGGTGGACGGCCAGGCGGTGGGCTGGCCGGCTGGGGCTAGTGTGGGCTATACCCTTTATCCCTCCACCTTCCCGTCCTCCGTCCAGGGCAGTGTCTCCACCGCCATAAGTGGGGCCTTCAGCACCTGGGCACAGGTAACCGGCCTGTCCTTCCCACAAGCCACGAGCGTCGGCAAACCGGTGGCACGCCTGGACGGCGTGAAGAGCGTTTTCGCCAAGAAGATGCGGGCCGGGGTGCTGGCGGTTACCTACTTGTGGTGGTATACCTCTGGCCCTAACGCAGGCCACTTTGCGGAGTTTGATTTGGTCTTCAACACCCTCTACCCCTGGTCCTATACCGTGCCCGTCGGCGATACTTCGGTCGACCCCAGTTACGATGATCCATCCAACAGCGGCGTCGCCAGCACCTACGACCTGCGGAACATCGCCACGCACGAGGCAGGACACGCTGTAGGTCTGGACGACCTGTATGATGAGAGCACGGCGCTGCTGACGATGTATGGCTATGGTGCGACTGCGGAACTCAAGAAGGACTCCCTCGGCAAGGGGGACTGCCTGGGGATGCAGGCGATTTACGGAGCGTTTACCTGTCCCTAGCGCTTTCCACCTGTCCTAGGGGGCGGTCGGCCAACCCATCCGCCCCCTCGTTTTTTGTCTCGTGAACGGGGAGCCTCTATGCTACAATGCTGAGGGCACAGCCTGCGCGGAGGTGCACTCGCATGCACGTGGCCGAGTTCCTTACCCTCACCAGTGCCATTGTCCCCGACAGGGAGGCCATCGTCTTTGAGGGCAAGCGCTTCACCTTCGCCGACCTGCAGGAGCGCTCTAACCGCCTTGCCTCTGCCCTGGCCGGCTTGGGGGTGGGCAAGGGCGACCGTGTCGCCACCATCCAGGTGAACTGTAACGCCCTTATTGAGACCCTCTTCGCCGCCGCCAAACTGGACGCCGTCTTTGTCCCCCTCAACTTCCGTGCCAAGGCCGACGAGATCACTTACATGGTGAACCAGAGCGAGCCGAAGGTCCTGCTGGTGGGACGGCGTTACTATGACCTGGTCAACTCCCTGCGCCCAAACCTGAAGGGGGTGGAGCACTTCATCGCCCTGGAAGGCCCTTACCAGGACTGGCACCCCTACGACCCCCTTGTGGACGGTGCCGAGTCCCAAGAGTTCTTCCCCGAAGGGCAGGACGATGATGTAGTGGTGCTGATGTTCACGGCCGGCACCACCGGCACCCCCAAGGGTGTTATGCTCACCCACAACAGTTTCTCCTCCTACATCCTGAACAATGTGGACCCCGCCGACCCCGAGACGGTGGAGAAGAACATCCTCACCGTTCCCCTTTACCACATCGCCGGTTTGCAGGCGGTGATGGCGGCGGTTTATGGCGGGCGCACCCTGGTTATTCAGCGCCAGTTTGAGCCGGTAGAGTGGATGGAACTCGTCCAGAAGGAGCGGGTAGACCGGGCCATGATGGTGCCCACTATGCTCAAGCAACTCATGGACCACCCGGCCTTCCGTCGGTATGACCTCTCCAGCCTCAAGGTGATTACCTACGGCGCCGCACCCATGCCCCTGGAGGTTATCAAGCGGGCCCTGCGGGAGTTCCCCAACACCCGCTTCATCAACGCCTTCGGGCAGACGGAGACGGCCGCCACCATCACCATGCTTCCCCCGGAAGACCATATCATTCCGCCGGGCCTCCCTCCTGAAGAGGAGGAGAAGCGCCTGAAGCGCCTCACCTCCATCGGTAAGCCCCTGCCCGATGTGGAGGTGCGCATCGTGGACGAAAACGGGGAGGAGGTGCCCGTGGGGGTCGTGGGGGAGATCGTTGCCCGTGGCCCCCGTCTGATGAAAGGCTACTGGAGGCAGGAGGAAGCCACCCGTCAGACCATTCGGGGGGGGTGGCTCTACACCGGCGACCTGGGCTACCGGGATGAGGAGGGCTACATCTACCTGGCCGGACGGGCCAAGGACTTCATCAAGCGGGGCGGGGAAATGATATCGCCGGAGGAGGTGGAGCAGTGCCTAATGTCCCACCCGGCGGTGGACGACGCTGCGGTTATCGGCGTGCCCGATGTGGATTGGGGGGAACGGGTGCGGGCCATCGTGGTCCTCAAGCCAGGCGCTAAAGCCACCGAAGAGGAACTGATAGAGTTCTGCCGACAGCGCCTGGCCAGTTTCAAGAAGCCGGAATCCGTGGTGTTCGTGGACGAGTTGCCCCGCAACCCCATGGGCAAGGTGTTGAAGCGTGTGCTCCGGGAGCAGTTCGGCCAGCCCATCAAGCCCGCCTCAAACCCCGCTCCCCGAGGATAGGGACGCTGTAGGCAAGGGGAGGGAAAGCCTGCCGTTCCGTGCTCCGGTGGCTACGGGTCAAGCCTTTACCGTGGTGTCCAAGGCGGTGGTTTGACGTCTGCGTTTCCCCCCAATAGGGGTAGTTAGTAGGCAACCGGAGTTCATCGCCCCAGCCACCGCCGAATGTTCTCCACCACCATCGCCAGGCCCCGGTCGTTGGCTTCGGGTGTCATGCCCCCCGTGTGGGGCGAAAGGACCACAGTGTCCAGCCGGCAGAAGGGGTGTTCTGGGGGAAGAGGCTCCCTGCCGAACACGTCCAGACCCGCCCCGGCGATGCGCCCCTGGGCCAGCAAGTCTGCCAGGGCCTCCTCATCCACTATGGGGCCACGAGCGGTGTTCACCAGGATGGCGGTGGGTTTCATCATCTCCAGGAGGCGTCGGCCGATAAGCCCCCGGCTTTCGGGGGAGAGGCGCAGGTGGATGCTCACCGCATCGCTCTGCCGGAAGAGGTCTTCCAAAGGAAGAAACTCCACTCCCAGGGCACGCCCCCGCTCCGGCGAGGGGTGGAAGGTCCACGCCACCACCCGCATCCCCAGGCCCCGCCCCAGCGTCGCCACCCGCTCTCCTATAGGCCCGAGCCCCACCACCCCCAGCGTCTTCCCCTCCAGTTGGATACGGTAGCCCCGCTGGCTCCATCTCCCTTGGCGCACCAGACGGTCGTGCAGGGCGATGCGGTTGGCCACGGCGAGCAGGAGGGCGACGGCTAGTTCTGCTACGCTCTGGGCGGAATACCCCGGCGTGTTGCTCACCGTGATGCCCAGCCTTCGGCACGCATCCATGTCTATGTGGTCCACCCCGATGCCGAAGACGGCTATGTGCTTCAGGCGAGGGCACTGCTCCAGCACCTCTCGTGTGAAGCGGGTGGAGGCGCGGATGTTGATGGCGATATCGGCGTCACGCAGGCGGAGGGTCAACTCGGCGGCATCGGCTGGCAAGGTGGTGTAAACCACCAGGTCGCCCAGCGCCCGCAGGTCTGCCTCGGCGGGGGAGCCGGTGAGGGCAGGTGGGGCGTCATCAGGGGTGACGATGCGGGGCCTTAGCGTTTCCATCCCACCAGCAGGTCCCGAGGGCCGTGAAGGATGTGGACGGAGAAATCGGTGAAACCGGCTTCCGCCAGCCACTGCTGGTATTCGGTGGCGGTGTGCTCTTCGCCCCCGGTGGCCACCAGGTCGTGGAGGTTCAGGAGGGCCGTCAGGAGGGGGGCCGTGCGGGTCTCGTCCAGCAGTTTTTCGCACACGAGGATGGCTCCCCCCGGCTGGAGCGCATCGTAGCAGTTGCGCAGGACCTGGCGGGCCTGGTGGGGGGTAAGGTCGTGGAGCACCCATCCCAGGGCGATAACATCTGCCCCAGTGGGGATGGTCTCTTTTCGGAAGAAGTCCCCCTCCACCACCGAGACTCGGTCCGCAACGCCGTGGGCTTCCAGGTTCTCCCGTGCCACCTGGACGACCAAGGGTTGCTCCAGCACAATGGCCCGCAGGTGGGGGTAGCGTTGCACCGCAGCGATACACAGCGCCCCGGAGCCACCCCCCACATCCAGCAAGAGGCGGTGGGGAGAGAAATCGTAGGCGGAGACGATCTCCTGAGCGGTGGGGAGGGTAAGGGTAATGCCCTGCACGAAGGCCCGGAGGCGCTGGGGGTCGGCGGCGAGGGCCTGAAAGAGGTCAAAACTGGGGCCGAAGACCTGCTTCACCCGTGGAGCGTTTTCCCGAACGGCGTCCGGCAGGTATTCCCATAACCGCCAGTGGAGACGGGCCATATGCTCCACCGGCCCCCCCACATAGGTGGGGCGGTCTTTTACCAGGTAGGTGTCCGCCTCTAGGGTGTTAGCGTAGCGCCCGTTGTCCAGGCGCAGAAGGCCCAGGGCCACCAGGGCGTTGAGGAGGCGCTCCAGGGCACGGGGATGCAGGCGCATCCGATAGGCCAACACCTCGGCGCTGGCCGGGCCTTTGGCCAGTTCGTCAAATACCCCTAACTCCACGCCCGTAAAGAGGGTGCGGGACACCCAGAAGCCCAGCAACATCTGCTGGATGCGGTCCGGTGGGGGAAGCGATGAGCCTGCCATCCCGATGCTCTCCTTACCCTTCTCGCCGGATGGCACCCACCGCCTGGCGCAGGGCCTCCACTACCTGCTGGAGTGCCTGGTCCACCTCCTCGGCGGTGAGGGTGCGTTGGGACGCCTGAAAGGTGATGCGGAAGGCCAGGGAGCGCTGGTTAGACGGCACGGGCGGGCCTTGGTAGACATCAAATAGGATGCAGGATGTTACCAGGGGCTGGCGTCGGATAACCTCCTCTACCTTTTGGGCGGGCACATCCCGGTTCACCAGCACCGCCAGGTCCCGCCGGGCGCCCGGGTAACGGGGCAGGGGTTGGAAATGGCGGGCCTGGGGCGGGCGCACCTGGGCAATGGCGTCAAGTGACATGTCAAACATAGCCACCATAAGGCCCGGCAGGTCAAAGCGCTCCAGCACCTGGGGGTGCACCTCCCCTACAATGCCCAGGACGGTATTGCCGGCACTCACCTGGGCGCATCGCCCGGGGAGGAAGAAGGGGTCCTGGGCCGGGGCGAAGGTCGGCGCTATGCCCAGGGCAGAGAGCACCTCCTCCACCACTCCCTTGGCGTCGTAGAAGCCCAGAGCGCCCTCTTCCTTCAGCCAGGACAGGGGAGAGCGGGGGCCGGCCAGCAGGCCAATGGCGGTCTCCTCCTCCTTCGGCAGGTCGTGAGGGCGGGGGAGGTAGCGTCGGCCGATTTCAAAGAGGCGCAGAGGCCCTTCCTGATGAGGGCGGTTCACCGAGGCGATGTGTAGAAGGGAAGGGCGCAGGGTGGTGCGTAGATATTCCCATTGGGGGCTGATGGGATTGGCTACCCGCAGAGCCTTCTCAGGGGGGATACCCACCTTCTCCAGCATCTCCCTGCTCACCAGGGAATAGGTGATCACCTCCTGCATCCCGCAGGAGGCCAGGAGGTTGCGCACCTCCTCCTTTGTCTCCCGCAGGGGGTCGGGCCGATAGGGCGGGATGGGAGTGGAGAGGGTAGTGGTGGGCAGTTTGTCGTAGCCCAGGATGCGGATAACCTCCTCCACCAGGTCATCTTCTATGGTGATGTCGCTACGCCAGAAGGGGGGACGCACCTGGAGGGCGTCCCCTTCCTCGGGAGAGACCTGGAAGCCCAGGGATTCCAGGACACGACGGGCCTGAGGGAGGGGCACTTCCATGCCTAGCACCTGGCGCAGGCGACGGGCAGTGAGGCGCAGAGGGGGAGCATCCCGTTTCCCTGGCCACACATCGGCGATGCCGGGGGCGGCAGTGCCTCCCGCAACCTGGAGGATGAGTTGCACCGCACGGCGCAGGGCGATAGGGGGCAGATGGGGACGGAGGCCCTTTTCAAAGCGAGAGGAGGCCTCGGTGCGCAGTTTCAAGGTCTGGGCGGTGCGCCGGGTATTGAAGGGGTCAAAGGAAGCGGACTCCAGAAGGATATTGGTGGTGCGCTCCGACACCTCGCTGTTAGCCCCGCCCATAATGCCCGCCAGACCTACCGCCCGATGGGCGTCGGCGATGACCAGCATAGGGGGTGCTAGGCGCCGCTCCTGCCCGTCCAGAGTGACCAGCGCCTCCCCGGGACGGGCCTGGCGGACGATGATGGTGCGTTCCTGCAGGGTGTCGTAATCAAAGGCGTGGAGAGGCTGGCCGTATTCCAGCATCACGTAGTTGGTGATGTCCACCACATTGTTGATGGGGCGCTGGCCGGCCCGCTGTAGGCGCTCTTGTATCCAGCGGGGAGAGGGGCCGATGCGCACCCCACGGATGAGGGCGGCGGTATAGCGGGGGCAGAGGGAGGCATCCCACACCTCAATGCGAGCCAGGCACTCTATCGGCTCCCCCGCGGTAGGATAGGAGAGGTCAGGCATGCGCACCGCTTGGGCGGTGAGGGCTCCCACTTCCCATGCCACCCCCAGGATGGACAGGGCATCGGGGCGGTTAGTGGTAACCTCTATCTCCAGCACCGTGTCGCCCAGGGCCTGGGCCAGAGGGACGCCCAGGGGGACATCGTTGGGGAGCACCATGATGCCGGTGTGGTCTTCGCCGATGCCCA
>BEHZ01000091.1 GCA_002923335.1 bacterium HR23
GGTCGCCCCTGCGCACCTCGGTGGACACCTGCAAACCCTTTTGGCGCAGGCGTTGGGCAACATGCTCCAGATAGGTCTTCGCCCGCTCCGCCTCGGCCTCCATGGCCTTGGTCAGCGCCTCTATATGGGCAGGTGGGAAAGGGCCGACATCGGGGCCCCCTGCCAACCCCAGGTTGAGCATTTGGCTCACCAGGGGCACCACCTGCACCAACACCACCTCCGCCTTGCAGAGGCCAGCGAGGCCCTCGGCGTGGGGGAGGACCTCTTCCGCCAGCGGCGAGCCGTCCAGGGGCACCACAATGCGCTGATATGCTCCCACAGTCCCTCCTTGTTATGGGATGCTGGTGGCTATAGTAGAGCGTTGGGGGCGTCTCGGCAAGGGTGAAAACTTCACGGCGCTACCTGGCACCCCCGGGCCGCGCCCCTTGTTCCTCCTCCCCAGGCGAGGGTTGGGGCACGGTGAGGGGCACGACAAAGGTGAAGGTGCATCCCCGCCGGGGGTGGTTGGTGAACCAGATGCGCCCCCCGTGGAGTTCCACCAACGCCTTGGAGATGCTGAGCCCCAGCCCTGTGCCCGTGGCAGCCGTCTCCGCCGGCACCGAGCGGGAACGGCGGTAGGCCTCAAACAGGTAAGGCTGGTCCTCCTCGGGCACGCCCCCACACGCATCGGTAACGCTGATAAAGGCCTCAGCGTGCTCCCGCCACAGGCGCAGGGTGATGTCGCTGCCGGCCGGCGAATACTTATGGGCGTTGGAAAGCAAGTTCACCACCACCTGCACAAGCCGTCGGCTGTCCACCTCCGCCACGATAGGCTCGTTCAGCATCTCTAACACCAGACGCTGGCCTTTGTCCTCTAGGGAGGGGGTTACAATGTGCACCGCCTCCTGGATGACCTCTTGCAAGGGGACAGGCGCACGCTCCAGGGGCACCTGGCCACTGCGCACCTTGGCAAACTCCAGGAGGTCAACGACTAACTGCTCTAAGGAACGCACACTCCGCTCCACATTGTTCAGAAGGCGGGCACGGGCAGGAGAGGTGGGGGCAGGCTCCGTCTCCTTGAGGAGCCCCAGAGCAGCCTTCAGGCTAGTGATGGGAGTCTTCAACTGGTGAGAGACCATGCCCAGGAAGTCGGTGCGTAGGCGGTCCAGTTCCTGCAGGCGTTTCACCTGCTCCCGCTCCAGGGCGAAGAGGCGGGCGTTCTCCAGGGAGATAGCGACCTGTTGGGCAACGGTCAACAGGACATCCAACTCGGCCTGGGTGTAGCGCTCCATCCCCTGGCGAGGCCCCAGAGCCAGCACACCCGTCAGCCCACTGGGGGTGCGCAGGGGGATAAGGAGGCGCACATCCCACTCCTCCAGGCAACGGCGTTCCTGCTCGGGGGTCGCCTGCAAGGCGGGGAGGGTCTGGATCTGCCGACGCCACAGGGGGCGTCCCTCCTGAGCCAGCCAGCGCAGAATGGGGGAGGTTGCCCCCAAGGTCGGGCCTTCCCCCTGCAGGGTGGCGAACTCCCCTTTCGGGGTGGGGAAGAGAAGCCACACCCCCTGGGTGCGCACCGCCAACTGCACGGTGCGAGTAAGGCTCTGCACAAGGTGGGGGAGGTCCACAATGCTCTGGGAGATGGCGGCGAAGGTGCGCAGGAGGCGTAGATAGTCGTAGCGCCGGCCGTATAGCCAGCGGTCCGCCACCTCTTGCAAGGCCCGCACCGCCGGCTGGAAGGCCACCGCCAGCAGGAACAACAGCAACACCTGAATAGCAATGGATAGTTCGGCTTGCCGGGCGAGCCACCGGCTCACCCCCAGCAAGACCAGCAGGTAAAGCCCCGCAGCCCCGGCGCTGGTCAGAAGATACACCGCCCCCCTCTGGGCCACCACCTGGAGGTCCAGAAGGCGGGCACGCATCACGGCGACAGCGGTGATGGCGCTAAAGAGCAGGTTGCCCATCACCCCGAGGGGAGTCCCTATGACCCCCGCCGTTGCCAGATAGTCTGTCGTCATCCCGGCAACGGCACACAGGGCGCCGGCACACAAGTAGAGGTAACGGTTCCGCTCGTCCACCGCCTCGGCCGACTGATACGCCAGGAGCAGAAGGGCCATCCCCACGACCACCAGCAGTTGCTGGAGAACCATCCAGGGAACAAAGAAGAGGCCGCTCACCAGGCCCCATCCGTAGGCGAAGAAGGCGGCACCTTGCACTACCAGGGGGGTTAATGCCAGCGCAGAGAGAATGGGAAAAAGGGCATAGAGGGGGAGGCCGGCGCGCCAGGAGCGGATGCGCCGGGTCAGCAGGAGCACAAAGTGCAGCCAGGATACCCAGATGAGAGGAAAGGTTGCCAGTGCCACCCGTTCCCACAGCAGGGCGACGCTGGCGCTGGGGCTCCCCCGCACGGCGAAGACGAACAGCGCCCAGAGCACCATGCCCCCCAGGAAGAGGGCGAAGATATAATGCAGAGGCGTTTTACGGGGCGCACGGAGGACAAGGACGAAAAGCCCAAAATTGACCCCCAGGGCCAGCAGAGGGGGCAAAAGGGAAAGAACAGTTCTCACTAGCACGGCACTGCGTCCTTAGCGTCTTATAACCCCTCCAGATATAGCCACAGGCCGATGCGGACTGTCCCCACACTCGGATGGGCCGTGCACGGTCGGCCATCAAAATAATAGCGCACCAGGGCCCCGGGTATAAAGCGGTGTTCTCACCCAATTTTCACAAATCCTACAGCATGGCGAAGCGGGGGCTTCGACACCGCACTGCTCCAAGGCCAATGCCCCGTCCCGGCTGAGAGCCGGCGGGCGTGCCTCTACACAGCATGCGACCACCCGAAAAGGCCCACGCCCCACCAGCCTACTCCTCGGTGCGGGGGGTGGTCGGGTGAGGCTCCGCATCCTTGTCTTTGGGCTTGACGAATTTATAGCCCACCTTCCATTCGGTAACGATAAGACGGGGCTTTTGCGGGTTGTCGCCCAGTTTCTGGCGGAGATGCTGAATGTGGACCTTCAGGTAGTTGGGAGCATCGGTGTATTGCGGGCCCCACACTTTGGCCAATAACTCTTCGTAAGGCACTACTCGTCCGGCGTTCCTCACCAACAAAGCCAGGAGGTTGAACTCGGTAGGGGTCAGTTTCACCTTCTGCCCCTCCACCCACACCTCCCGGGCTGCGAAGTCCACCTTGATACCCCCGGCCTCAAAGGGCGGCTCCTTTGTAGGGACCTGGCTGTCCCGTGCACGACGCAGAACCGCCTGGACCCGTGCCATCAGTTCTATATGGCTGAAAGGCTTGGTGATGTAGTCGTCCGCCCCTGCCTCCAGGGCACGGGCGATGTCGGTATCCGCATCCCGCACCGTCAGCATAATGACCGGCACGTCGGAGGTGGAGCGGATTTGGCGCAACACCTGAAAGCCGTCCATCGCCGGCAGGCCCACATCCAGGATCACCAGGTCGGGGGATTCTTCCCGGAGCAGGCGCAGGCCTGTGGGGCCGTCGGGCGCCGAGAGGACCACCGTGTCCGGCCAACGCAACTCAAAACAGAGGCTCACCACCTCCGCTATTTCTGGCGAATCGTCAATCACCAGCACCTTCATCGGTTTGTATTGTAGCACACCACACCCGATCCTGGCATAGAAAAACGCCCATTACCCCGCTTGCCGACGCCTACCGCAGGGTAAGGATAAGCCCCCTCCCAGGGGGCTATCCTGCCCGGCAAACGGGGTTTAGGCACCCGGCTGAAGGAGAGCAGTAAGGTCGCTGAGGGTAGGGAGGCTCTCCAGGGCATCCACCCTTTCGGCCACCGCCTCTACCTGGCGACGCGACAGCACGCCCCGGGCGCAGTCGTGGAACTTCTCCATCAGTTCCTGGCGGGACATGGGGCGCTGGGGCGTCCCCCGGGACACCTCGGCCATGCGGGTGAGCACACGCCCGTCGGCGAGATGCACCTGCACCCGTGCACGAATGCGGGCATAGCCCTGGGCCTCCAGTTCCTGGTCCACATATGCCTCCACCTTGGGGAGGAAGGCCTGCACCTCCGGGCTT
The DNA here is from genome assembly GCA_002923335.1 of bacterium HR23. Taxonomy (GTDB): domain Bacteria; phylum Chloroflexota; class Dehalococcoidia; order Lucifugimonadales; family HRBIN23; genus HRBIN23. Next base: position 4,025 of record BEHZ01000091.1, read on the forward strand.
TGCACCACCGCATCGGTGAACTCCTGGATGCCCGCCCGCCGACGCAAGACCAGAATACCCAGCAGAAAGGGAATGGAGAACTTGGCCTGCAAGGCGTTCTGGGGGCGCTGGTAGCGCAAGGCGGATAGCACATTGCTGGTAGTGCCCAGGCGCACCTTGACCACCTGCTGGGGGTGAATATTATGCTCCAGCACCAGGTCCCGCAGGGCGTCCATTGCGGGGTGGAGAAGGGAACCACAGGGGTAAGGCTTCACCGAAACGCCAGGGTGCAGAATGGCCCAGGGGTTTCCTAGTTTCCCCCGAAGGAACTCGGGGTCGGCCCCACCTCCGGCCACCTGGAAGTAGCCCCAAGGGCCGTCTAGGGCGTTGGGGTCGGCAGTAAAGCCCAAGGAGGCCAGCCGGGCAGCGATGAGGCCGTTCTGCGCCGCCGCCCCGGCGTGGTAGGGCTTGGTCATGGTGCCGAAGTTGGCACGGATACCCGCCGCCTTGGACGCAGCGATGCCCAGGGCCATGCGGGTCTGCTCCTCCGTAAGGCGGAGGAGCACCGCCCCCACCGCCGCCGCCCCAAAGGTGCCGAAAGTGCCGGTGGAGTGGAAACCCTGCTGGTAGTGGCGTGGGCTGATGGTCTCGTTGAGTTTGCACTCCACCTCAAAGCCGATGCAAAAGGCGTGGAGCACCTCCCTCCCGCTGGCCCCCACCTCTTGCCCCAGGGCCAAGGCTGCAGCGAGGACGGGCACCGTAGGATGGGTCAACAAACCATAGACCCTGCTGGGGTGAGACGCGAGTTGAGTATCGTCATAGTCCATAGCATGTCCGCTGACGCCGTTGGCGAGGGCAGACAGTTCGGCGGGGGCTGTCCGCCGGGTGCCGATAATGGCGGCGGGCCCCGGCCCGGCGACGCTCTCAATGTATCGGCGGATAATGCGGGCGCAGGGCTCTGTGGAGCCGGCCACCATAACCGCCAGGCCGTCCAGCCAGCACCGTTTGGCTTCCCGGGCCACCTCCAGGGGAATAGCCCCCCAGGGCGTGGAGCAGATGAAGCGGACGACTTCTTCAGTAAAGGTCTGGGCACCGGTTTGAACTTCCGCCATGTCCCCCCCTAGTGATGTGCGTGCTCCCTGGGGATGCAGTATACTACCCCAAATACCGTAGTGTAAGCAGGGTAATCACCGCTCCATAGCAACAACCCAGGTAATTCGGAGGGGCCCAGCAATAGGGGGTGGAGATAACTCCCCACCCCCTGTGCCGTCCTGATGGGTGGCGCAAAACGACACCCGTTACCCGGCTTTGCTCACCAGCCCTTCCATCGCCAGCAGGCGGTTGAGGGCGTTGGCATAGGCACGGGCGCTGGCCACCAGGATATCGGTAGAGGCACCGCGTCCCGTATACACCCGCCCGTTGTATTCCAGGCGGATGGTAACATCCCCCATAGCGTCCAACCCCTCGGTGATGGAGCGGACGCTGTATTCCACCAGTTTGGCCCTGATGCCCACCACCTGGGCAATGGCGTTGCACACGGCGTCCACCGGCCCGTTGCCCGTAGCGGTTTGCGTGTAGACCTTCCCATCAGGGCCGGTCATGCGCACCGCGGCGGTGGGCACATCGGCGGTGCCAGTATGCACCTGGACGTGGTCAAGGGTATAGGCGACCGCTTCCCCTACACGACGGTGCTCGGCCAGCAGAGCCTCCAGGTCCCGGTCGGTAACCTCCCGCTTGCGATCGGCCAATTCCTTGAAGTCCTGGAAGACCCGGTTCAGTTCCTCAGGGGTGAGGTGGAAGCCCAGAGCCTCCAGACGGGCCTTCAGGCCGGCGCGCCCGCTCAACTTGCCCAGCACGATCTCGCCGGCCGTTGGCCAGCCGATTTCGGCGGGGTCCATAATCTCGTAGGTCTGCCGGGCCTTGAGCACCCCGTCCTGATGAATCCCGGAGGCGTGGCGGAAGGCGTTGTGGCCCACAATGGCCTTGTTGGGCTGGACGGGGAAGCCGGTGATTTCGCTCACCAGCCTGCTGGTGCGGTAAATCTCCCGGGTATTGATGCCCGTGGTTACCCCGAAGTAGTCTTTGCGGGTGTGAAGGGCCATTATCATCTCTTCCAGGGAGGCGTTGCCCGCCCGCTCTCCAATGCCGTTGATGCACCCTTCTACCTGGCGGGCACCGGCCTTGACCGCTGCCAAGGAGTTGGCAACCGCCAGGCCCAGGTCGTTGTGGCAGTGGACGCTCACCACCGCCTTATGGATATTGGGAACCCGCTCAAAGATGCTGCGGATGAGGTTGGCAAACTCGGCGGGTATGGCATAGCCCACCGTGTCGGGGATGTTCACGGTGGTGGCCCCGGCGTCAATGACCGCCTCCAGCAGGGTATAGAGGTATTCGGGTTGGGTGCGAGTAGCGTCTTGCGGGGAGAACTGCACATCCTCGCAATACTTCTTGGCCCGTTTGACCGCCTCCACCGCCATCTGCATCACCTCTTCCCTGTCCTTCCGCAGCATATGGAGCATGTGGATATCGGAGGTGGACAGGAACACGTGGATGCGGGGGCGGGCGGCACCCTTGAGCGCCTCCCACGCTTGATCCACATCGTGGGGATGGCACGGGCCAGGGAGGCGATAATGGGGGTGCGCACCTGCTGGGCGATGGTCTGGACCGCCTTGAAATCGCCGGGGGAACTGGCGGCGAAGCCCGCTTCTATCACATCCACCCCCAGGCGCTCCAACTGCTTGGCGATCTCCACCTTCTCCTCAACGGTCATGCCGGCACCCGCCGCCTGCTCACCGTCGCGCAGGGTGGTGTCAAAGATAACTACTCGGTCTGCCATGGGTTACTCCTCCCTTTCGCTGTGCTGATGGTCGTTACAGATGGGTGTTACCCCTGTTCCGAAGGGAAAGGGGAAAGCCCCAGAAGGGTAAACCAGACGGAGTGGGGGCGGTCTCCGACCGCCCGAGGGCTAGCAGAGGGTAGCGCAGTGCGCCCAG
>BEHZ01000092.1 GCA_002923335.1 bacterium HR23
GCAGAGACAGGGAACCGTCCAGCCTCCCCGGCGCCTACCCAATGGGGATGCGTTGGTTCGGGGCCGGGGTGGGTCGGGGGGCGACGGTAGCCCCGCTGGGGATGAGGCGATCGGCGGGGAAGTCCTCGGCGGTAACGCCCGGCATGACCTTCACGTTGCGCCCGATGTGGGTGAAGGGGGGCACCACTGCCCGCTTGCCCACCAGGGTAATGCCTGCAAAGAGGTTGTCCGGCTCCTCCTGGTTGGGGGTGTTGTCATCGGTGTAGCCGATGGTGGCCCCTTCGCCGATCACCGCTTCCTTGTCAACAACGGCGTGGCGCACCTTTGCCCCCCTTTGCACTACCACATCCTCAAAGAGGATGGAGTCCTCCACCAGTGCTCCTTCCTCCACGACGACGCCCTGGGAAAGGACAGAGCGACGAATGGCGCCCTTAATGCGGGAGCCGTGGCAGATGAGGGATTTCTCCAGGGAGGCAGTGGGGCCTATCCAGGCGGGAGGGCGGTCCTGGGGGCGGGTGCGCACCCGCGCCTCCCCGTTGTGCAGATCCAGGGGGGGAGGGTCCTCCAGGAACTCCATATTGGCCTCCCAGTAAGCCTTCACTGTCCCCACGTCTCGCCAGTAGCCCTTGAAGAGGTATCCGAACACCCGATACTCCCCCACCATGCCCGGCAGGATGTCCTTGCCGAAGTCGTGGGTGGAGCCGGGGCGTCGGGCGTCGGTCAGTAAGACCTGGTGGAGGACGGCGCGGGAGAAGACATAGATCCCCATGGAGCCGAGGTTACTGCGGGGGTGGGCGGGCTTCTCCTCAAAAGAGACCACCTGGCCGTCGTCGTTGAGGGTTACGATGCCGAAGCGGTGGGCCTCCTCCCAGGGCACCTCTATAACGCCCACGGTCACATGTGCCTTCTTGGCACGGTGGTAAGCCACCAGGTGACTGTAGTCCATCTTGTAGATGTGGTCGCCGGCCAGGATAAGGACGGTATCGGCTCGCACCTCGTCCAGGAAGGAGAGGTTCTTATAGACGGCGTCGGCGGTGCCCTGATACCAGTCCCCAAAGTGGCGTCCTGTGTAGGGCTGAAGGATAGAGACTCCAGCGTGCTCCCGGTCCAAGTCCCAGGGCCTTCCGGCGCCGATGTGCTCTAGGAGGGAGTGGGGGCGATACTGGGTGAGCACGCCCACCTTGTAGATACCCGAGTTGACGCAGTTACTGAGGGTAAAGTCGATGATGCGATATTTGCCGCCGAAGGGGACAGCGGGCTTGGCCCGTTCCTCCGCCAGGATACTCAGGCGTTGCCCCTGTCCGCCTGCCAGAATCAGCGCCACCACCTTATCCATCCGCACCCTCCTGGGCCGGCCCCTTTCCCGGCTTACCCCTATACTATTCTAAAGTCGGCTCCCCGCGCAAGGAGATTGTGCCGATGCCTAACGAAGGGCTGAAGGTCTGCATGGCGTCGTCTGAAGCGAGCCCCCTGGCCCGCACGGGGGGATTGGGGGATGTGGTGGGGGCGCTCCCCAAGGTCTTGGCCGACTTGGGGGTGCGTGTTTCCCTGCTCCTCCCCGCCTACCGTTGCGTGCTCCAAGGCCCTTTCCCCCTGGAGGACACGGGTATTGCCCTCTCGGTGTCCGTGTCGGGCCAGCGGGAGGAGGCGGTTCTCCTCCGCACCCGTCTGGACAGCGCCGTTCCCGTTGACCTGGTGCGAGCCGACCACTACTTTGACCGGGTGCACCTGTATGGGCCGCCGGGGCAAGACTATCCCGACAACGCCCGGCGCTTTGTGTTCTTCTGTCGGGCGGTGCTGGAGGCCCTCCGTCGGGAGCCTCCCCACATCCTCCACTGCCACGATTGGCAGACTGCCCTGGCCATCGCCTTCCTGAAGGCCCAGCCTCAGCGCTATCCCGAACTGGCGGGGGTGAAGACGGTGTTCACGGTGCACAACCTGGGCTACCAGGGGCTTTTCTGGCATCTGGACTGGCACCTGCTGGAGTTGCCGTGGGAGTTTTTCACTCCCCACTTCATGGAGTTCTACGGCAGGATCAACTTCCTGAAGGGTGGGCTGGTGTTTGCCGACGCCATCACCACCGTCAGCCCCACCTACGCCCAGGAGGTCCAGACCCCCGAATACGGCTTCGGACTGGAGGGCGTTTTTCGGGAGCGGAGGGATGCTCTGGTGGGCATCCTGAACGGGGTGGACGAGCAGGTGTGGAACCCCCAGACGGATGCCTTCATCGCCCAGCGCTATAACCGGCGGAGCGTGGTGGCGGGGAAGCGGGCGTGCAAGGCAGACCTCAAGAAGACCCTGGGCCTCACCGCAGATGAGCGGGTGCCCCTGATAGGGATGGTCTCTCGTCTGGTGGAGCAGAAGGGCCTGGACCTGGTGATGGAGGGGTGGCAGGCCCTCCTGGACATAGGGGTGCAGTTTGTTCTGCTGGGACAAGGGGAAGAGCGCTATGAATCCTTCGTCCGGGAAGCGGTCGCTCACCACCCGGGCCAGGTGGGGGCGCACCTGGCCTTTGACGATGCCCTGGCCCATAAGATTATGGCCGGGGCAGATATGCTCCTGATGCCTTCCCGCTACGAGCCGTCGGGCCTCACCCAGATGTATGCCCTGCGCTACGGCACGGTGCCCATCGTGCGGGCCACGGGAGGGCTAAAGGACACGGTGCAGGAGTATGACCCCTCCACCGGGCAGGGCACAGGCTTCCTCTTTGAGCGGTATACAGCAGAGGCCATGCTGGAGGCGGTGGGGCGTGCCCTGGCTCTTTACCGGCGCAGGCGGGAGTGGATACGCCTGGTGCGCAACGGCATGGGGGCCGACTTCTCTTGGAGACGCTCGGCGCAGGAGTATCTGGCCGTGTATCAGCGCCTGGTGGGGCGGAAGTAGAGGATGTCCAGGATAGAGCCGCGGCGCTCCTGGGGTGGCTTCAGCACGGCCTCCACCGGCATGCCGATGGCCACCTGGCCCGGCTCCACCTCCCCGAGGCGATGGAGGACGCCCCCGTGGGCCCCCTCCAGGCGCACAAGGGCCAGGATGTCGGGGTGCTCTAAACGACGGCCATCCAGGTCATAGTAGGCCAGCGTGAAGGTGAAGACGGTGCCTCTGCCGGGCACCTCCACCCACTCCTCCAGGGAGGCGAAGCACCGCTCGCAGTAGATACGGGGGGGCACGTAGAGGAGGTGGCACGCGGGACACCGTGTCCCCAAGAAGCGACCGTGCTCTTTCAGTTCACGGAAGAAGCGTTCGCCGGCGATGCCAAAGGTGTAGATGTTGTAAGTGGGGATTTCCCCCTGCCAGGCCAGGGCCCGGTGCACCTGCTGGGGCTTCTCCAAAGGCAGCATAGGCACCCCCTACAGCGGTCGGAAGTAGCAGATATCAGTGATGGCACCTGTGCGCTCCTGCGGGGGCTTCCAGAGCGCCCGGACCCGCAGGCCCACCCGCACCGTTTGGGGGGTTACCTCTCCCAAGATGTGCAGGATACCACACCCCGGCGATGCCCCATCCAGGGCGATGACGGCGGGGAACTCGGGCTCCCGGCGGCGGGAGGCGTCCCAGTTAACATAACAAACCGAGACGGTCTGGACGGTGCCGGTGTCCTGTAGGGGAACCCATTGGGTCAAGGGCCGGAAGCAGTTTTCGCAGACGATACGAGGGGGCACGACGGTGCGCCTGCAGGAGGGGCAGTGGACGCCCAGGATGCGCCCCTCCTTCAGGCCCTGCAGGAAGCGCCCGATGGCAATGCCGGCGTCCCAGGCGTATCTGGCGTTGGGGTCCCAGCGCACTGACAGAACCCGTCCCTCGGGGATGTCGCTCTCCCGCAGGGGTGTGCCCCGGAACTCGTTGACGGTCCACCGCAGGGGCATATCTCCCTCCTGCCCTCTGTTATATCCCCAGCACGACCACGGTGCCCACCTGCATCAGGTCGCCCCAGGCCTGAGCGAGGCCCCGGCGGGGCTTCCCCGGCACCTGGCGCTTGCCCGCCTCGCCCCGCAGCTGCCAGAAGATTTCCGCCACCTTCATCAGTCCGGCGGCGGCGATGGGGTTGCCCACTCCCAGCAGCCCCCCCGAGGGGGTTACCGGCAGGTCGCCGTCCCGGTTGGCCACCCCGCTGGCGATGAGGTCGGGGGCCTCTCCCCTTCGGGCGAAGCCCAGGCCCTCCAGGTGGTGCAGTTCCTTGTAGTCAAAGGGGTCGTAAGGCTCCACAATATCTATCTGCTTGCGGGGGTCCACGATGCCGGCCATTTTATAGGCCATACGGGCTGCCTTCTCCACATACACGGGGTAGGCCAGGTCCCGATTGGTCCAGTAAGAGGTGTCCAGGCACCAGCCGATGCCCTCTACCCACACGGGCTTGTGGGTGATACGGCGGGCCTTCTCTTCGCAGGCCATAACCAGGGCCACTGCCCCATCGCTGGTGGGGCTTACATCCAGGCGTTTCACCGGCCAGGCCATCACCTCCGATTGGAGCACGTCATCCACGGTGATATTGCCGGCCACATGGGAGCAGGGGTGGTCCAGGCCGTTACGCTTGTTCTTCACCGACACCAGGGCGATGTCCCGCTCGGTGATGCCATAGGTGGCCATATAGCGGTGCATCTCCAGGGCAAATATCCAGAGGAGGTTGGTGCCCAGGGGGCGCTCCAGGGTGTGGTCGAAGATGGCGTTGAAGGCACCCTGGGGGTGGGGATAGCAAGAGGACATCTTCTCCTCGCATACCACCAGCACCGTGTCAAAGAGACCGGACGCCACGTGATACCAGCCCTGGATCACCGCCCAGACCCCTGTTCCGCCCCCCACATACCCCCGCATCACCGGCTTGCGGAAGGCCCCCGCCCCGTCTATCAGGTATTCCCCCTTACGGTGGACGCCGTCGAAGGCGTCCGGGGCGGAGCCGAGGATAACGCCGTCGATATCCTTGAGGGTGAGTTCGCAGGAATCCAGGGCCATGCGGGTGGCGTAGAAGGCCAGTTCCTTGGGGGTCTCCAGGGCACGGCGCATAAAGCGCGTCATCCCGGCGCCCACAACGGCGACACGGCGGAAGGGCATAGCGTCGCCTCCTCGCTGCGCGGTTTCAGCACTCCGTATGGTGTCCCCTACTCCCGACCTTACACCCCCAGCACCACCACCGCCCCGCTGCTACTGGGCACCCCTCGCCAACTCTGCACCAGGGCGGTCTGTGCTCCCTTCACCTGGCGTCGTTCGGCATCGCCCCGTAGGTGCATCACCGCCTCTGCCAGGCGGGCGAGGCCTGTGGCCTCCCCCAGGTGGCCCATCCCCAGGCTTCCCCCTGACACGTTCACCGGCAGGAGACCGTCCCGTTCCGTCGCCCCCTCCTCTACCAAGCGTCCTGCTTCGCCCCGACGGCACAGCCCCAGCGCCTCCATGTGCATCAGTTCCTTGTAGGCGTAGGTGTCGTCGATCTCCGCCAGGTGCACTTCCCGGGCGGGGTTGCGGATACCCGCCAGGCGATAGGCCATCCGGGCAGAGAGGTGAGCGTAGACCGCTTCCCCCCATTCCCGGGTCTCCAGGGTGGGGCTATCGGAGCACCAGCCCACCCCGCGTATCCAGACGGGGTGGCCCTTCAGCCGACGGGTGGCCTCCTCGGAAGCCAGGACGACCACGATAGCGCCGTCGGCGCTGCGGGACATCTCCACCTCCGAGAGGGGGGCGAAGGCGGGCGGGGAGGCCAGGGCCTCCTCTAGCGTTAGGTCGGCGCCGTAGGGGGCAAGGGGGTTCAGGAGGGCGTTACGGCGGTTCTTGACCGCCACCCGCAGACACTGCTCTCGCACCGTCCCCGTCTCCACGAGGAAACGGGCCATCTCCATCCCGGCGAGGCAGGCGGGGTGAAAGCGCAGGGGGCGGTTGTAGATAGGGTCCAGCGCCAGGGCGCTGATGTAGGAGGGGGTGAGGACATTGGACGCCTTGCTGTGCCCCTCCACGACCACCACCTCACATTGGCCCGTCTGGATGAGCATATAGCCGGCGGAGATGGCGTAGAGGCCGTCGGCGGTGATGGTGTGCACGGGGCGCAGCGCAGCGCCCAGTTGGTCGGGGGTGTATTCGTCAAAGATGGCGGTGCCTTCCTCGTAGTCCTCCGCTACGGTAATGAAACTGTCCACATCCTCTCGTGGGTTGATGCCAGCGTCGTGGTAGGCGCGCTGGGCGGATTCGTAGACCAGTTCCCTATAAGAGACCTCAGGGGAAAGGGGGCGAAAAGGGGTGAAGCCGATGCCCACAATGGCGACACGGCGCATCATACCGCCTCCTGCTGTATAGATACTAGAGAGGAGTGGCGAAAACTGTCAACCTATAGGGGGTGTCCAACCCATGGGTTCCGCAAGAGGGGGCGGATAGACGGGCCCACCTAGAGGCCCAGGCGTTGCCGGGCGTCTTCCAGGAAACGCCTATCCTGCTCCGTAAGGGGGGCACGCGCCAGCAGATCGGGTCGGCGCAGGAGGGTGCGCAGGAGGGCCTGCTCCCTGCGCCAGCGGGCAATGGCCTGGTGGTTGCCCGAGAGGAGCACCTCCGGGACCTTCCATCCCCGGAAGTTCGGCGGGCGTGTGTAGTGGGGGTACTCCAGGAGGCCGTGGGCGAAACTCTCCTCGGCGGGGGATGTGGGGCCGTGCAGGACGCCGGGGAGCAGGCGGGCCACGGCGTCCACGATGCACATGGCCGGCAGTTCGCCCCCGGTGAGCACGAAGTCGCCTATGCTTATCTGGTCCGTAGCCAAATGCTCGGCCACCCGCTCGTCCACCCCCTCGTAG
>BEHZ01000093.1 GCA_002923335.1 bacterium HR23
CACGGACCTCTCGGTAACGGAGCGCCTGGCTCCCAGGGTGCCCCGGGACAAGGTTATCGTGAGCGAGAGCGGAATTTTCACCCGGCAGGATGTCCTGCGGGTGCGGAGGGCCGGCGCCCACGCCGTCCTGGTGGGCGAGGCGCTGGTAACCAGCCCCGACCCGGGGCGCAAAGTGCAGGAACTCCTGGGACACGCCTGACCGCCAATAGAAGCGCACCTTTGGGGGGCTGTAGGAGCGGGAGCCCTATGCTGGTCAAAGTCTGCGGACTGCGCACCCTGGAGGACATGCTGGTAGCCGCCGAAGCGGGCGCCGACCTACTGGGCATCGTCTTCGTCCCTGGGGTGCGCCGTCGGGTGGAGCCTACCCTCGCCCGGGAGATGGTAGCCCGCTTCCGTCAGCAGTTCACGGTCCGGCCGGCCCCCCCCATCGTCGGCCTCTTCGCCCACCAGCCCCTGGAGGAGGTGCGGGCCATCGCCCGCCTGGTGGGGCTGGATAGGGTGCAACTGTGTGGGGAGGAAGACATCCCTTTTGCCCTTCAGGTGGGCCTGCCGGTGCTCAAGGCGGTGCACATCACAGGGGCCGGTGCCCGAGAGGTGGAGCGGGCTGAGGCGCAGGTTGCCGCTTTGGAAGAGGCCGGCATCCTCCCCCTGCTGGACAGAGGCGGAGGCCCCCAGCCTGGGGGGCTGGGGCAGCCCTTTGACTGGACAGTCGCCCAGGCCCTGGCCCGGCGAGGCCACCGCTTCCTTCTGGCCGGCGGCCTCACCCCGGAGAACGTGGCCGAGGCGGTGCGCCGGGTGCGCCCCTACGGGGTGGATGTGTCCAGCGGAGTGGAGACCGACGGCCGGAAAGACGGAGCGAAAGTGCGGGCATTCCTTCAGGTGGCGCGCAGCGCCTGGGAAGGCTGAAAGGAGCAGTGTATGCCGTTGCCCCCTTTCCCTGACGCCCAGGGGCGCTTCGGCCCCTATGGAGGGCGCTTCGTCCCCGAAACCCTCATGAGCGCCCTGGCGGAACTGGAAGACGCCTACCTTTCCGCCCGCCAGGACGTCTCCTTTCAGCGGGAACTGGCCCACCTCCTGCGCACCTATGCCGGCCGTCCTACCCCCCTCACCTTCGCCCGCAACCTTACCGCCCACCTGGGCGGTGCCAAGATCTACCTGAAGCGAGAGGACCTGGCCCACACGGGTGCCCACAAGGTCAACAACGCTCTGGGGCAGGCCCTGTTGGCCAAGCGCATGGGCAAACGGCGCATCATCGCCGAAACGGGGGCCGGCCAGCACGGCGTCGCCACCGCTACCGCCTGCGCCGTTCTGGGCCTGGAGTGCGTCATCTACATGGGCAGCGAGGACATGCGCCGACAGGCCCTGAACGTCTTCCGCATGCGCCTGCTGGGGGCGGAGGTGCGCCCGGTGGACACCGGCTCCCGCACCCTCAAAGACGCCATCAACGAAGCCCTGCGGGACTGGGTTACCCATGTGCGCACCACCTTCTACATCCTGGGGAGCGTGGTAGGACCTCACCCCTATCCCATGATGGTGCGGGACTTCCAGGCGGTCATCGGACAGGAGACCCGCCAGCAAATCCTGGAAGTGGAGGGGCGCCTGCCCGACTACCTCCTGGCGTGCGTGGGCGGGGGGAGCAACGCCATCGGCCTCTTCTACCCCTTCCTGGAAGACACCGGTGTGCACCTGATAGGCGTGGAGGCGGGAGGCGAGGGCCTGGAGACAGGGCGCCACGCTGCATCCCTCACCAGGGGACGGCCCGGCGTGCTCCACGGGGCTTACAGTTACCTGCTCCAGGATGCGCACGGTCAGGTGCACCCTACCCATAGCATCTCCGCCGGCCTGGACTACCCGGGGGTCGGCCCCGAGCACGCATGGCTGAAAGACACGGGCCGTGCCACCTACACCGCCGTAACCGATAGGGAGGCCCTGGAGGGCCTGCAGGTGCTCTCCCGTCTGGAGGGCATCATCCCCGCTCTGGAGCCCGCCCACGCCGTCGCCTACGCCCTGCGCTTAGCCCCTACCTTACCCCCTTCGGCCCTGGTGGTCATCGGCATCAGCGGACGGGGCGATAAAGACATGGAGACGGTGGCCAAAGCCTTGGGCGGGCTGGAAGGATGGGCCGTCCCGTGAGCCTGGAGTGTGCCTTCCACCCGGGCGTGGAGACCGCCCTGCGCTGCGGGCGGTGCGAGCGCCCCATCTGTCCCCGCTGTGTGGTGCACACGCCTGTGGGAGCACGGTGCCGGTCGTGCGCCCAACTGCGCCGTCTCCCCACCTACACCCTTACCCCCGCTTACGCCCTGCGGGGCCTCCTGGCCGGGGTAGGCGTGGGGCTGGCCCTGGGGTTGGGCATCAGCGGACTCCTGCGCCTGGTGCCCATCCCCTTCTTCCTTATCGGTTGGCTGGTGCCCCTCTACTTCATCGGCGCAGGGTTCGCCGTGGGCGAGGCGGTGAGCCTGTCCACCAATCGGAAGCGAGGGGCCTGGCTCCAGGGGATGGCGTTGCTGGGCTTCTTCATAGCCTTCCTGGTGCCCACGCTTTTGGTGCCGGCCTTTATGCGCTGGGGAGACCTCTTTTCCCTGGCGGGGTTCATAGTGGGCATTGCCCTGGCCATTGCACGGGTGCGCTAGCACCTTCGGGAGGCACGATGCGGGTGCACCTGCACACCCCGGTTTTTTTCCTCTGCGTGGAATCGCCCCCACGGGGTAACAAGGCCCTGCTATACTAGGGGCAGAGAGTGCAATGAGCCTGGCGCGGGAGATCGGTGAAGGCTTTCGGGAGGTTGTGCGGGACCTCCTTATTCCGGAGTTCCGCTCCCTGCAGACCGAAGTGCGTAACCTGGGGGAACGCCTGCAGAGTCTAGAGCAACGCATGGAGGCGCGCTTCGCCCAGATGGAGGAGCGCTTCGCCCGTGTTGATGAGCGCTTTGACGCCATGCACAGGGAAATTCTTGACCTCACGAAAGCCGTGACGTCCATCAACGGGAAACTGGATCTGCTGATGGGTCAGATGACCGAGTAGAAAGAGGTGGTGCGCCTGTTGGTGCGGGTGGAGGCCCTGGAGAAGCAGGTAAGTGCCCTAACCGAAACGGTGCGCCAGTTGACAGCCAGCCGTTCCTAACCCCTCGTAATCTCCGCCAGCGCCTCATCCACCACGCTATCGGGGACATCCTCCCGCACCACCGCCCGCCCGATGTCCTCCAGTAACACCCAGCGGATACCTTTCCCCGCCCGCTTCTTGTCCACTGCCATGCCCGCCTTAATGGCCTGGGGGTCCACACCCACACAAGCGGTGGGAAGGCCGAAGCGCTCCAATACCGCCCTCTGGCGCTCCAGTGCCTCGGAGGATAAAAGCCCCAAACGCTGGCTGATGCGTCCCTCCGCCATCATCCCCACCGCCACCGCCTCTCCGTGGAGATACTGGGTGTAGCCGGTGGCCTGCTCCAGGGCGTGTCCCACCGTATGCCCGTAGTTCAGCAGGATACGCAGTCCAAGCGTCTCCTTTTCGTCCCTAGAGACCACATCCGCCTTGATGGCCATAGAGCGTCGCAGAACGGGCACCAGCACCTCCCGCTCCAGGCGCAGGAGGGCATCGGCTCGCTCCTCAAAGGTGCGGAAGAGGGAGGCATCCAGGATAAGGCCGTGCTTGATGGCCTCGGCCCACCCCTCCCGCAGGGCACGGGCGGGAAGGGTGGACAGGGTGAGGGCATCCGCCAGCACCATACGGGGTTGGTAGAAAGCCCCCACCAGGTTCTTCCCCTCCGGCAGATCCACCCCCGTTTTCCCCCCAATGGATGCGTCCACCATGGCCAGAAGGGTGGTGGGCACCTGGATGAAGGGCATGCCCCGGTTATAGGTGGCAGAGACGAAGCCGGCCAGGTCGCCTACCACCCCCCCACCCAGCGCCACGATAAGATGCCCCCGCTGGGCCTTGAGGGAGGCCAACCACTGGTAGGCATAGCGCACCGTGTCCAGCGTCTTAGAGGCCTCACCCGAGGGGAAGGTGAAGATATGGGTAGGAATGCCCGCCTCCTCTAGGGCGGTCTGCACCTTGCGCCCCCAGGCGTAAAAGACGGTTCTATCGGTTATCAGGTAGGCGGTGGAGGCCAGCCCCATGCGCCGAAGCCGCTGCCCCAGGGAAGAGATCAGCCCCCAGCCCACATAGACAGGATACGGCCCCGCTGAAGTATGCACCACCGCCGAGACTTCCTCCTCCTGCACGGCCTCGGCCGCGAACCGCCGACGCCCTATCTCCCACCCCCGCACCACCTCCCGGGCGGTTTCCTCTACCGTGAGGTGGTCGGTGTGCACCGTCCAATCGGCGAGGGCATACAGGGGCTGCCGCTGGGCTTTCAGGGCGGTAATGCGCTCCAGAGGGTTGGGGCCGGCCAGGAGGGGGCGCACCTCCTCTTCGGCCTGGGCGAGGCGCTGGAGGATAGTCTGCGGGTGAGCCTCCAGGCATACCACCACTCCCGCCCCGGCCATGCGCTGGCGGTTCTCGGGCGAGAGAACCGCCCCACCCCCGACCGCAACCACCGTCGGCTGCGGACGCGCCAGGGCATCGGCCAGGGCCTGGGCTTCCAGGGCTCGGAAGGTCGGCTCCCCCTCCTGGGCAAAGACCTGGGCGATGGACTTCCCTGCACGGCGCACCACTTCCTGGTCCGTGTCCAGGAACTCCCAGCCCAGGAGGCGGGCCACCTCCTTGCCCACCGCGCTCTTGCCGGTGCCCGAGAAGCCGATGAGGATGAGGTGTGGCATAGCCCTGCGCTCCCCCTTCCGCGTAGCGATAGACAGGGCCGCGGGTGGCATCCTGTGCCCCCGGCAACGCCCGTCCCGAGGGGCACGGGGTCAGGATAAGGCGTGTCCGTCCCTACTGCTCCCCACGCCCCCGGGGGCCGATGGTCTGCACATAGCCCCGGTAGTTGCGGAGCACCTCCTCCAGGTGGTCGCCCCCGAACTTCTCCAGGTAAGCGTCGGCCAGCACCAGGGCGACCATCGCCTCGCCGATGACCCCTGCTGCCGGCACCTGGCACACATCGGAGCGTTCGTAGTGGGCCTGCACCGTCTCCCCTGTGAGCAGATCCACCGAGGGGAGGGGCTTGGCCAGGGTGGAGATGGGCTTCACGGCGAAGCGGGCCACCAGGGGCATGCCGTTGGTCATGCCCCCCTCGGTGCCTCCCGCACGGTTGGTCTTGCGTTGCCAGGGGCGGGCAGGGTCGGTAACCGGCTCAATGATGTCGTGCACCTGACTCCCCCGCATGCTGGCGGATTCCCACCCGTCGCCGATGGAGACCGCTTTGACGGCGTTGATAGACATGAGGGCCTGGGCAAGGCGCCCGTCTATACGCCGGTCCCACTGCACATGGCTTCCCAAACCTATGACCACTCCCTCGGCCACCACTTCCACGATGCCCCCGACCGTGTCCCCCGCCTCTCGGGCGGCGTCGATGACCGCCAGCATCTCCTTCTCCGCCTGGGGGTCTGCACAGCGGACAGGGGAGGCCTCCACCCGCTCCCAGTCTATCGGCTGGGACGGCTTGGCCCACACCCCCCCAATGTTGAGGACATGGGAGTGGATGGCGACGCCGAAATGGGACAGGAACGCCCGACAGACAGCCCCCGCCGCCACCCGTGCGGCAGTCTCCCGTGCCGACGCCCGCTCCAGGATGTTGCGCACATCGTGCTGGTAATACTTCATGGCCCCCGCCAGGTCGGCGTGGCCGGGGCGGAGGCGTGTAACGGGGGGCACCGCTTCGCTTACCGGGGCGACGCTCATCTGGGTCTGCCAGTTGGGCCAGTCCCTGTTCCAGATGAGCAGGGCGATGGGGGAGCCCAGGGTAACCCCGTGGCGCACGCCCGAGAGGACCTCCGCCCTGTCCTGCTCAATCTGCTGGCGAGCGCCCCGCCCGTAGCCCCCTTGCCGACGCCGCAGGTCGTGGGCAATGGCCTCCGCGGAAAGGGGCAGACCGGCGGGGACCCCCTCTAGGATGACCACCAGTCCTCGCCCGTGGGATTCCCCCGCGGTGAGCCAGCGGAGGCGGGTCATCCCTGCGCCTCCTTCAGGGCAGAACGGACAGCCCTATACATCACCTCCAGGGGCGCCGATCGGCCCGTCCACAGTTCAAAGGCCAGTGCCCCCTGGTGCACCAGCATACCCAGGCCTCCCACGGCCCACGCCCCCGCCCGCCGGGCCTCCCGGAGGAGGGGCGTCTCCTCAGGAGTATAAACCAAGTCGTAAACGAAGGAAGTGGCAGGTATTTCCTCGGCCCGCAAGGGCGTGTGGTCGGCATAGGGCGTGTGGGCCATGCCCAGAGGGGTGCAATGCACAATAAGGTCTGCCTGGCGTGCCAAGGCGCCCGCTTCCTCCCAAGGAAGGCAGTCCACCGAACAGGACAGGCCATAAGAGATATCCTGCGCACGCCGTAGGGTGCGGGCACAAAGGGTGAGGCGTGCTATCCCCGCCTGGGCCAGGGCATAGGCAACCGCCCGGGCGGAACCACCTGCCCCCAGCACCAGGGCCCGTTTCCCCCGGGGCGAAAAGCCCACCTCCTGCAACGCCCGCAAAAAGCCGGGGGCATCGGTGTTCTCCCCCATGAGGGTGCCACGGTGATGGAGGATGGTGTTCACCGCGCCAATGGCACGGGCGGTCTCGGTGAGGCCGTCCAGGAAAGCCAACACCCTCTCCTTATGGGGGATGGTAACATTGGCCCCTAAGATATGGGCCTCCCGCAGACTTTGGATG
>BEHZ01000094.1 GCA_002923335.1 bacterium HR23
CAATAAGACCGATACCCTGGTGTTTGTGGACAAGGCGTGGGTGGAGGTCTTCCAGCGTCTGCTGGCGGATCCCCACAGGGCCCCTCCCGCCCGTGCGACGGGGTAGGGGGGTGTGTCTGGGGGCTAGGTGGAGCCGCGCAGGCGGGGGTCCCATATATCCCGTAGGGCGTCCCCCAGGAAGTTGAAGGCCAGCACCGTCAGGGCAATGGCCCCCGTGGGAAAGGCCACCAGCCAGGGGGCGCTCTCCATAAAGGGGCGGGCCAGGCTGAGCATCTGCCCCCACGACACCATAGGCGGTTGAATCCCCAGCCCCACAAAACTCAACGCCGCCTCTGAGATGATGACCGCCCCAATGTGCACGGTTACCACGATAATGATAGGGGCGGTTACATTGGGGAGGATGTGGCGGAGCAGGATGCGCAGGGTGGGAGCCCCGATGGCGCGTGCCGCCTCCACATAGACTTCCTCCCGTGCCGAGAGGACTGCTCCCCGCACCGTTCGGGCGGCGGCGGGCAGGAGGAAAATGGCCAGGGCGAGGAGGAGTTTCCATAGCCCCGGCCCTAACACCGCCACCAGGGCCATAGCCAGCACCAGAGGGGGAATAGCCATGAGGCTATCAATGAGCCGCTGCAGGGCGTCATCCACCAGCCCCCGGAACCACCCCGACACCAGCCCCAGGGCAGTGCCCACCAGCACCCCCAGGCTCACCGACGCCGAACTAACGATAAGGGCGGTGCGGGTCCCGGCGATAATACGGCTCAGCAGGTCTCGCCCCAGGTTATCGGTGCCGAAGGGATAGGTGAGGGAGGGCTTGGACAGGCGTGGCCCCACGCCCAGGGCGGAGGGGTCGTGGGGGGCAAGCCAGGGGGCCAGGATGGCCACCAGGGCGATGAACAGGATCATGCCCAGGCTCACTGCTCCCGCGGGGTTGCGCCGAGCCAGGGCCACCAGGCGTTTCCACCGCCACGCCAGGGTGGGCGCCGGCCTGTAATCCGCTCCCGCCGTTACACCCCAACGCATCCTTGCCCCCTACCCGTAGCGGATTCTGGGGTTCAGCCAACCGTAGGAGAGGTCTACCACCAGGTTCACCAGCACCACCAGCAGGGCGATGACCAGGAGGTTCCCCTGCAGTTGCACGAAGTCCCGGTTCAGGAGGGCGTCCAGGGTGAGCCGGCCCAGGCCGGGCAGAGCGAAGATGGTCTCAATGATCACCGTCGCCCCCATAAACCGGCGTGCCTGCAGGCCGATAATGGTGATCACCGGGATGAAGGCGTTCTTCAGGGCGTGGCGCATGATCACCAGGCGGTCCGGGAGGCCCTTAGCCCGTGCGGTGCGGATGTAGTCCTCCCTCAGCACCTCCAGCATGGCGGAGCGGGTCATGCGCATGCTCACGGCCGACATAGCGAAGCCCACGATGAGGGCCGGCAGGAGCATCTGCTGGAGGTTGGTCAGAGGGTCCTCCACAAGGCTTCTGTAGTCGGTGGGGGGTATCCAGTGCACCGTGAGGGAGAGGACCAGGATGGCGACGATGGCCAGGGCGAACTCCGGGATAGACAGGCCTAGGATGGCCACAAAGCGCAGGGCGTAGTCCAGAAGGGTGTTGCGCTTTACAGCGGAGAGGATGCCAATGGGGAGAGAGATAAGGGTGGCTACCACCAGGCCCAAGACGGCCAGTTCCAGGGTGAGGGGGAGGGTGCGGGCGATCTCCTTCAGCACAGGCCTCCCGGTCCAGAGGGAGTTGCCCAGGTCGCCCCGGAAAACGCCCCCCAGCCAGGAGAGGAACTGGGGCACGAAGGGCTTGTCCAGCCCCATCTCCGCACGAATGCGGGCCAGGTCGGCCGGAGTCAAGCGGGGAGAGGTTTCCGCTATCTGGAGCATCAAGGCGTCGCCCGGGACGATGCGCACCACCCCGAAGGCGAAGAGGGCCACCAGGAAGGCGGTGAGCACCCCAATAAGGAGGCGACGCACGATATAGGCTGTCATGGCCTCCCCCGTGGGGCCGGCTCAGGCGGTGGCTACCGGTATTTGGCCGGGTCGTCTAGCCACACGGTGGCCACATGGGACCCGCCATAGGTGAACTGGTCAAAGCGGTAGCCCGTCCACCCCTGCGTGTTGCGCACCCACGGGTGCCACAGGGAGTAGCGCACCTCCTGGGCGATGTAGGCCCGGTAGACCTGATTTACCTCCCGCTCCCAAATCTGCCGGTAGACCTGCTTGAGTTTCAGGGGGTCCGTTTCGGTAACGGTCTTCTCCAGCAGGGCGTCCAGTTCCGGGTCGCAGATGAACCAGGTGTTCTTGGAGGCTTTGCACTTCATCAACTCGTAGGTCCAGTCGTAGCCCAGGGCCATTCCCCCCGCGGGGACGGTGAAGCCCAGGGCCAGGTCTTTCCACTGCTGGCCGAGATACTGCTGTGTCCACACCCCGTAGTCCAGGCGCTGGACGCTGATCTTCACCCCTATCTGGGCCAGATATTGCTGGATCATCTCCGACTGCTGGATGCGGTCGTCGCCGTAGGCGTAGTAGACATAGTCGGCGGTGAGGCCGGCGCCGAAGCCTGCTTTGGCCAGCAGGTCTTTAGCGCCCTGGGGGTTGTATTTGTAGTAGGGCCCAAAGGCCTCGGGGGGTGGAAGGGTGTCAAAGGCCGATGGCCAGGGCACGCCGATGTTGTAGGTTTGCCCCTCCCCACCGTAGACCAGGCGGTTCATCTCCTCCCGGTTGATGGCCATGGAGATGGCACGGCGCACATCGGCGTTGTTCCAGGGCGCCTTGTCCAGGCGGAAGGCGATATGGAAGGAGGCGGCGGGGATGTGGAAGCGGTGCACCACCGTCTTGGGGTGGGTGCGCAGGATGTCCCGCACCACCGAAGGAAGGTTAGTGCCGGTGTAGTGGATCTGTCCAGCACGGAACGCCGCAACCTGGGTGCTCTCCTCGGGGATGATGACGATCCTGTAGGTGTCCAGGTAGGGAACGCCCGTGACGAAGTATTTGGGGTTGCGCTCGTAGGTGATGCTCGTCTTGGGCTTGTATTCCTTCAGGAGGAAGGGGCCGGTGCCCAGGGCGACTTGCCGTAGGTCTCCCACCTTTTCCACCAGGGCCTTGGGGATGATGTAGGCATAAGAAGAGGCCAGGTTGGGCAGGAAGCCGGGGTCCCGGCGCTTCAGGGTAACCCGCAGGGTATAGGCATCAAGGCAGGTGATGGTCTCCACGCTGGCCACCAGGAAGGCGGTGGCGTTCTTGGCGTCCCGCTCCAGGGAGAACCTGGCGTCGTCGCAGGTGAAGGGCTTGCCCTCCACCTCCGGGAAGTCGTAGTAAGGGGTCTCCTGCCAGGTAACATCCTTGCGCAGAGAGAAGGTGTAGGTAAGGCCATCGGAGGAGGCCTCCCACCGCTCCGCCAGGTCGGGGACGATCTCCGGGGCATAGGGGTTGGCCATGGCCCCCCACACAGGGCGCAGGAGCCGGCTGTAAACAGGCCCCACGGCCCCTAACATAAAGTAGGAGGTGGTCAGGTCGGGGTCAAAGTGGGGTGGGTCTCCGCTGAAGTCGGTTACAAAGGTTCCGCCCCGCCGGACCTCGGCTTCGGTGAAACGCTTCGGGGGATTAGCAGAATATACCTGGGCATAGGGCACGATATCCGCACCCACCGGGGTCGCCTGGGGGGCGGGCGTGGGGGTGGGGGCCCCCAGGCCGGGAAGGGTGAGAACGGGTGTAGGGGTAGGAGCAATGGGGGTGGGTGCAGGCTGGGCAGGAGCCGTGGGCGTGGGCGGCGGGGTGGGGGTAGGTGTGGGGGCTTGGGCAGGCCGGCATGCCCCCGCCACCAGGAGGAACAGCAGAGGAACCCATACAAACCCTGCAGGCCTCACAAAACGCGCCATAAGGTATACCTCCCGCTGAACAACTGGCCACATCCTAACCGTTAGGGGTGGGGGGTGTCAAGAGGGGATGCCGTCGCACCCCTGGGGGGCGCAGGGGTATCCCTCCATATGCCCACTGCCTGTCCACATGTGTTACCCTGGCAGGGGAGGCCCTGGTGGAGATCTCTCTGATTATCCCCGCCTATAACGAGGAACGGCGCATCGGCCCCACCCTGGAGGCCTACCTCTCCTTTTTCACCGGCAAGGGACGGCCCTTTGAGGTGCTGGTGGTCCTCAACGGATGCAGGGATGGGACGCTGGAGGTGGTGGAGAGGGCCGGCCAGCGCTGGGGGAGGGTGCGCTGGGTCGTCTTCCCCCAGCCCCTGGGGAAGGGGGGTGCTGTGCGGGAGGGGCTGGCCCACGCCCGGGGACAACGGGTCGTTTTCGTGGATGCCGACAACATGGTCGGCCCCCGGGAGGCCTACCGCCTGCTGGAGCGCCTGGAGCAGACAGATATAGCCATCGCCAGCCGGTATATCCCCGGCGCCCGCTGCCTGCGCCGTCCCCCCCTGCGCCGACGGGTAGCGGCCTGGGCTTTCCGCCAACTGGTGCGCCTTGTCCTGGGCCTTCCTTTCCGAGATACCCAGTGCGGGGCCAAAGCCTTTCGGGCGGAGGCCCTCCAGCGTCTGCTTCCCCACCTGCAGGAGCGGGGATGGGCCTTTGATGTGGAACTCCTGGCCCTGGCCCTGGACATGGGTCTGCGGGTGGAGGAGGTGCCGGTGGAATGGGCCTTCTCCGCCAGGGGTTCCAAGATGCCCACCTTGTCCGCCGCTCTGGGAATGGCCTGGACGGTCCTCCGTGTGCGCCAGCGCCGTCGCCTCTGGCGAACCGCGCTGGCGGAGGTGCAGGAGCGGGGGTGAGCCCCTTCGCCCTTCCCAAGGAGCGCCACAAGAGGGGATAGCATGCTCTTCCGTAACCTGTGGCTTTTGCGGGAGAACCCGCTAGTCTTTGCGGTGCTTATCGGCGTAACGGTGGTGGCGCTGGTGGTCGCCCTCACGGTGCACGAGTTCAGCCACGCTCTGGTGGCCACCGCCCTGGGCGATCGCACCGCTCGGCGGGCGGGGAGGCTCTCCCTGAACCCCCTGGCCCACTTGGACCCCCTGGGCACCCTTCTCCTCTTCCTGGTGGGTTTCGGATGGGGCAAACCCGTGCCCGTCAACCCTCTGGCCTTCGGTCGCCGCCCTTTTCAGGGCATGGCCCTGGTGGCGGTGGCAGGCCCCCTCTCCAATATCCTGTGTGCGGGGGTCGTGGCCGTCCCTTTCAAAACGGGGATGCTGGACTGGCCCTTAGGGGGGTTGAGCCTCCTCTACCGCTCCCCGGGCGAGGCGGTGCTGGCGCTGGTTTTCGCCTTCATCGTGGGGTATAACCTGTTCCTGGCCGTCTTCAACCTGCTCCCCTTCTTCCCTCTGGACGGCTCTCGGGTGGTGCTGGGCCTGTTGCCGGAGCGGGTTGCTCTCGTGGTGGCACGCCTGGAGCCGTGGGGGCCGGGCCTCCTGCTGGTGCTCCTGCTGGCCGATAGCCTGCTGGGGTGGGGTCTGTTCAGTCGCCTGCTGGGGCCGGTGGTGAACGGGCTGGCCGACCTGTTGGTGGGGGAGCGGGTATTCTAGGAGGGGGCAATGCCCACAGGGTTCCTTCAAGGGAAGGTGGCTCTGGTAACAGGGGGCTCCGGGGGCATCGGACGTGCTATCGCTCTGGCCCTCGGGGGACAAGGGGCACAGGTGGCCTTCACTTACTTTCGTGGGCATGAGGAGGCCCGTCAAACCGAGGCTTTGCTCACCGAGAAGGGCGTTCCCTGCCTGCGGATGCGTGCCCACCTGGGTGACCTCCGGCAGGTGAAGGGCCTGGTGCAGGCGGTCCGGGAGCGCTTTGGACGCCTGGACATTCTGGTGAACAACGCTGCGACGGGGGTGAATCGCCCCGCCATGGAACTGGAGGAGAAGCACTGGGAGTGGACGCTGGGGGTGAACGCCCGTGCCCCCTGGCTGTTGGTGAAGGAGGCCCTGCCCCTTATGCCCCCTGGGGCGTGTGTGGTGAACATCACCAGCCTGGGTTCCCAGCGGGTGCTCCCCCACTACTTCAGCGTGGGTGTCTCCAAGGCCGCCCTGGAGGCCCTAACCCGTTACCTGGCGGTGGAGTTGGCCCCTCGCGGCATCCGGGTGAACGCCGTGGCCGGGGGCTATGTGGAGACGGATGCCCTGCAGCACTTCCCCAACCGAGACGAGATGCGCCGATGGGCCGTGGAGCGCACCCCCGCCGGTCGTCTCCTCACCCCCGAGGACATGGCCGGGGTGGTGCTCTTCCTGTGCTCCCCCTGGGCGGAGATGGTGCGGGGGCAGGTCATCGTGGTGGACGGGGGTTACTCCCTGCTGGGCTAGCCCTTAGGCCACCAAGACACCGGCGAAGACGGGGTCCTCCCGCAGGAGGGCGTGGAGGCGGTCCAGGGCCTGAGGGGGGCCGGCGGATAGGACCACCTCCAGCCCCTGGAGGGTGGTGAGACGGCGCAGGTGGCTGTGGCACACCAGCAGGGCCGACGCTGGCGGGAAGGTGAAACGGCGCAGGGAGACCTGCACCGCCCGTCCCTCTACTCCAATGGGGCCGCCAGCAGGCGGGGGCAGGATGTGGAGGGTTTCCCCTTCCTTCAGGCACACCATCCCCGGGCCGGCCCAGGCAAGGGTTACCTCCTCCCCCCGCACCGCTCCCAGGGTTATGCCCAGGCCCACCGGCTCCCTCCCACCACCCTTCGCCTGCGCTTGGGCCATCTGGGTATGGCAGGCGAC
>BEHZ01000095.1 GCA_002923335.1 bacterium HR23
GCTTCTGCAGGCGGTATCCGCAAGGGATTACCCCCTTATTCAGGGCTACATCCTGGCCTTAGGGTTAGCGGTGGTGCTCACCAACTTCCTGGTGGACCTGTCCTACCGGTGGCTGGATCCACGGGTGCGCCATGCGTAGCGGGCGGGGCGAGGCGGTTGCCCTTACGGGCGTGGGCCGTCCCCAGGTGGCGTGGAGTCGGTGGGCACGGTGGGCACGCCAGCACCCCGAGGGGTTGGTGGGGGGGCTGGTGGTGCTGGGTTTCGCCCTGCTGGCGGTGGTGGCTCCCCTGGTAGTGCCCTATCCCCCCAAGGCAACGAACTTTGCGCCGTATCTGCCCCCCTCCGGGGCACACCCCTTGGGCACCGACCCGTTGGGGCGGGATATCCTGAGCCGTGCCCTCTGGGGGACGCGGGTAGCCTTCTTGGTGGGGGTGCTCAGCGTGGCGGGGGGCGTGGGAGTAGGGGGGATGCTGGGAATGGTGCTCCCCTTCTGCGGACGCCTTGCGGACATGCTGACCCAGCGGGTGGTAGATATCCTGATGGGTCTGCCGGCGGTCATCCTGGCGCTGGCGCTGATGGCCATTCTGGGGGGCAAGGTGAGCACAGCCATCATTGCCATCGCCGTGGTGCTGGTGCCGGCGTCGTGGCGCACGGTGCGCTCGGCCACCCTGGAGGTGCTGGCCCGCCCTTACATTGAGGCGGCCAGGGCGGTGGGATGCGGGCCGATACGGATGGTGCTCTTTTACCTGCTCCCCAATGTGGCGCCGGTGTTTCTCATCCTGATGAGCGTGAACATAGGGTATGCGGTGGTGCTGGAGGCGTCTCTGAGCTTCCTGGGGGTGGGCCTTCCACCAGATGAGCCATCGTGGGGGTCGATGATTGCGGGGGGTGTGCCGGTGCTGGAGCGGTATCCGTGGGTGTCGTTGCTTCCGGCGCTGGTGCTGTCCCTCTTTGTGTTGAGCATTAACCTGGTGGGGGATGCCATTCGGGATACGCTGGACCCCCGCCTGCGGGGGCGCTAGGGGGTTGGTGGAGCAGGGGGGACTTGAACCCCCGACCCCCTGCGTGCAAAGCAGGTGCTCTCCCGCTGAGCTACTGCCCCATCGTCTTCCAGTATAGGGCGAGGAAGGGTGTGTCTACAACTCTGCCCTTGCCCCTCCGTCCCCAGGCGGGGCCTGTCCCCCCTGTGGAGGTCGGCCCGTGCCTGTAGGGGGTTATCCCCACCGTTTTGGGGGAAAACTCGCAACCTTTTTGCTGTGGTGGGCGTTACTATAGAGTGCCCGGGGGTGGGGAGGGGCCGTGCCAGGTGAGCAGATAGGCGCAGGTGGTGTGGCCCATGGGCAGACACTGCTCGGGGACCGGCTCGGTGCCCACCAGGAGGGCGATGAGGGTGCGGTCCAGGGCGCAGAGGGCGGGGTGGTCTCGGGCCACCGCACGGAAGGGGCAGTTGGCGAGCCGGATACGGATGCCGTTGGGGAGGGGCTCCATATGAGGGGCAAAGGCGTGGGCCTGCAGGAGGCGGTGCAGGGTTTGCAGGCGCTCCATCAGAGAGGCAGGGGAGGGGGTGTCTTCCAGGGAGCGGGGCAGCAGACGCCGGGCGACCCGCGCCAGGACGGCGTCCAGGGTGGGCGATGAGGAGGCGTCGCTCTGTAGTTCCTCCACCAACCAGGCCAGGAGGGTCTGGTAGGCTTTGGGGAGGGCCTCTTGCCCCCGCTCCGTGAGGTAATAAAGGTGTTCTGGACGGCCCGTCTTCTGCCGGGCGAGGCGGTAGGCCACCAGGCCATCCCGTTGCAGGATGTCTAGGTGCCGGCGCACGGTGGGCGGGGCCAGCCCCAGGCCTCGGGCCAGGTCGTCCACGGTAGCGTGGCCCCGATACTGGAGGAGTTCCAGGAGACGCCGACGGGTATCTTCCATACCGCCCCACCGGCTGGGCTGGCAGGGCCAGTATAGCACGGCTGGGGGCGGGTGTCAAAGGGGAGTGGCTAGCAAGGCTTTTTATGAAAAAAGTGTGAAAATGCTTGACAAGCCATCCGTCCCCGTGGTAGGGTAGAGTGGCCGACACAACAGGGAAAGGAGGTGGAGCATGCGCCCCTATCAGAAGAGGCCCGCACCCCAGCCGGCACCGGCCCCTGTTGCGGTGGCCGAAGGGGAGTGCCGGCATAAGTGGGTCCTGGAGATGCCCAACGGTCCCACGTCCCGTGGCACCTGCCGTCTGTGCGGAGAGGTGCGGGAGTTCCGCAACTATCTGGCCTCCTCCTATTGGGAGGAGATGACGGTTGCCGAGGAGCGCCCCGTGGGCGGGCGTCTCCCGGTGGATATTGAAGCCGAAGAGGTGGAATAACACCAGAGCCTGGCGAGTGCCCCCGCCAGGCTCTGGTGTATTGCTCCCCCTAGTCGTCTAAACGGCGGAGAACCTTCCCCGGCCTCTGCCCCGTGTATTCCCCGTTACGCACCACCGGCACACCGTTGACCACTACATGGGGTATCCCCTGCGGATAGCGATGGGGTTCCGCAAAGGTGGCGGTGTCGCCCACCGTGTCGGGGTCAAAGCAGACTATGTCCGCCCAGTAGCCTGGGGCGATGCGTCCTCGGCGGGTCAGCCCCAATCGAGAGGCCGGCAGTGCAGTCATCTTGCGCACCGCCTCCTCCAGGCTCACCCGTCGGCGCTCCCGCCAGTAGCGGGCCAGGAAGCGGGGGAAGCACCCGTAACTGCGGGGGTGGGGCTTGCCCGCCGAGAGGGGGCCTTCGGTGCGTAGGGAGGAGCCGTCGCTCCCCACCGCCGACCAGGGATAGCCGGCGATCTGCTCCACATCCCTCTCCTCCATCTGATGGATCACCGCAAAGGCCTCTCCTATCCGATAGACCCGCAGGGTCGCCTCCACGGCGTCCACCCCCCACTGTTGGGCAACCTGGGCGATGCTCAGCCCTTCCAGGTCGGGCCGTCCCGGCAGGTAGGCGATAACAACCCTCTCCGCCCCACCACGCCGGGCGTAGTTCTCGGCGATGGCGGTGCGCAGGCGGGCCTGGAAGGCCGAATCCTCCAGGTTCTTGAGCAGGGCCTCCCGTCCGCCCACTTGTGCCCAGCGGGGGAAGGCGGCGGCGGCCAGGTAGGTGCTCCCCGCTGTGTAGGGATACTGGTCGCCCGCTACATCTACCCCTTCTCTCCGTCCCCGTTCCAGGCGCTCCAGGAGCCGGTCCGCCTTGCCCCAGGTGGCGGGTCCCATGCACTTCAGGTGGGAGACCTGCACCCGCACCCCGGCCATGCGCCCTATTTCAATGGCCTCCTGCACGGCGCTAAAGAGGCCCACGCTGTAATCGCCCTCATCCCGGATATGGGTAGAGTAGAGTTTGCCCCGCTTGCCGGCCTCCCGGGCTAGTTCTATCACCTCCTCGGTGCGGGCGTAACTCCCTGGGGCGTAGAAGAGGCCGGTGGAGAAGCCCAAAGCCCCGGCGTCCAGGCTCTCGGCCACCAGGGAGCGCATGGTCTCCAGTTCCTGGGGAGTGGGGGCACGGTCGGCCCAGCCCAGCACCGCCAGGCGCACCGAGCCGTGCCCCACCTGGCACGCCAGGTTCAGGGGCGGGCGGGCCTTTTCCACCCGCTCCAGGTATTCCCCGAAAGAAACCCAGTCGGTAGGAAGGGAAACGCCATAGGAGGCCACCCGGTCCAGCAGGGCACGGCGGGCCTCCCCCATCAGAGGAGCGCCCATGCTCATCCCGCAGTTCCCCGCCAGTTCCAGGGTTACCCCCTGGCGCACCTTGCTCTGGGCGTCCGGGTCCAGCAGGAAGGAGATGTCGCTGTGGGTGTGCAGGTCAATAAAGCCCGGGGCCACCGCCAGCCCCGTGGCGTCCAGGGTATCAAGGGCGGGGGCGTCCAGCAGGCCAATGGCGACAATGCGCCCTTCGGCGATACCGATGTCTGCTCGGTAGGGTGGGGCACCCGTCCCATCGTAGACCGTGCCGTTCCGGATGAGCAGGTCGTAGGGCACGCCTTCCTCCTTTGCCTTTGCCCCTATGGTAGGGGATAAAGGCAAGGAGGGCAAGGCAGTCTTCTCCCTGCCCCGAAGGAAAGCACCCCCGCCCATCCGGGGCGGGACCACCGTGGACGCCCAGGGCACAGCGAAGGAGGGTCGCCTTGCGACAACCCTCCCTACTGCTGGTGCGTCCCCGACGGGCCTAGCGCACCCGTGCGGTGTTCATGCTCCCGTCGTTGATGGGTTCGTTGATGTAGACATCCCCGTTGCGGATTTTCAGGTTGAACCCGCAACTGGGGTTGGTGCAGACCCACGCCTTGTAGTGGATAGGTGCACCCTGGCTACCGAAATCGGACAGGGGCACCAGGTCGCCAACCTCGCACTTGAGACACTTGGGGAATGTCATGTCCACAGATGCCTCCTCCACCTCTGCGGTTTGTGAAATGGGTCTCTGATACTATAGCATACTCCCTTGCCACTGACAAGGGGCTTTGCTAGGCTGAGAGCGTGGACGCCTCGGGGGTTGCATCTCTGGTTCAGCGCATGCGGTCGGGGGACACCCGTGCCCTGGCGCGCCTCCTCTCCCTGGTGGAGCAGGGAGGGCCAGCCACTACCGCTATCTTGGAGGCGGTGCACCCGTATACGGGGCGAGCGTATATAGTGGGCATCACAGGGCCTCCGGGCGCCGGCAAGTCGACCCTGGTTGACCGGCTGATTACCGCTTACCGTGCCCAGGGGAAGACGGTGGGGGTGGTGGGCATAGACCCCACCAGCCCCTTCTCCGGCGGCGCCTTCCTGGGTGACCGCATCCGCATGCAGGGCCACGCCTCCGACCCGGGTGTCTTCATCCGCAGTATGGCCACCCGTGGGGGTGTAGGGGGTGTTTCCCCCATGGCCCGGGCGGTGGTCAAGGTGCTGGACGCCTCGGGCAAGGAGGTAGTGCTGGTGGAGACGGTGGGGGTGGGGCAGACGGAACTGGAGATTATGGCCCTGGCGGATACGGTGGTTGTGGTCCTTACCCCCGAATCGGGCGACGCCGTCCAAACCCTGAAGGCCGGCCTGCTGGAGGTCGCCGATATCTTCGTGGTGAACAAGGCAGACAGGGAAGGGGCGGGGCGCCTGGCCAGCGACCTGAAGGCCATGCTCGCCCTGGGGGAAGGGCCCAAAGAGTGGGTTCCCCCCATTGTCCTTACCCAAGCCCATACCGGCGAGGGCGTCCCCCGTTTGGCGGAGGCTATCGCCCAGCACCGCCAGGCCCAGGAGGCGTCCAGCCGTTTGCAGGAGCGCCGGCGCCGGCGGGAGCGCCACGCCTTCCTGAAGGCCCTGGAAGGGGGTCTGGCCCGCATCGTCCAGGAACTCCTCCAGCGTAACGGCAACCTGGCCGAGGCCCTCGCCCAGGTGGAAGGAGGCGCAGACGACGCCTACGCTTCCGCCCAGCGCCTTCTGGAAAAGGGGGACCTGCTCCGGGAGTGGGATGCCCTGCTGAGGGAACGCCTGGCACCTCCCCATGTATCTGGGTCTTGACCCCGCCACCCGTTCCCCGTGGGCCTGGGCCATCCTGGGGGACGACCGTGCCCTGCTGGACGCCGGCCGTGTGGGGGGACGCCAAGACGCCCTTGCCCTTGCCCTGCGCCTGCGTCCTGTGGTGGTGGCGGTGGATGCCCCCCTGGGTCTCCCCCAGGGGATGGACTGCCTGGAGCCGAACTGCCCCTGCAGGCCGACCACAGGGCTGGCCGGACGGTCGTGTGAGCGGGAACTGGCCCGGCGGGGGGTGGGCCTCTTCTTCACCACCAAGCGCTCCCTCATCAAGGGCATGGTCTACGAGGCCACAGCCCTGCGCCGGGACCTGGAGGCCCACGGCTTGCAGGTGATAGAGGTCTACCCCTATGCAGTCCGACGTCTCCTGCTGGGGCGGAAAGCCCCTCGGAAGCAGAGGGCGAGCGCACGGCGTGCCCTGGAGGACGCCCTCACCCCCCTTGTGCCCGGGGTGGAACGCCTCTCCCCGGCCCTGGGCCACGACGGGCAGGATGCGGTCCTGTCGGCCCTGGTGGGGTGGCTGTGGCACCATGGCCTCACCGATGCCCTGGGCCAAGAGGAGGAGGGGTTGCTCCACGTCCCCCCGGCGGATTTCGCTTCACGGCTCCTGCCGGGGATGCGGGGGTGCGCTTGACACCCCTGGGCGTGCGTGGTAGTTTTGCGGTAGCAAAAGGGCCTCCCCGGAGGCCAAGAGTGTCGGAACAAGGAGAAGAACTACGGGGCACACACCCCGCCGTGGGACTGAGACGATGGCCACCGCTTCCGCTTCTCCGGCTGGCGACCCCCTCCTAGCCCTTTGTAGCGAGGTCCTCGCCCGGCGACGGCTTGTCGTGGTGAGCAACCGTGGTCCCCTAGAATACCTGCCCGGTGCCGATGGGCAACTGCAACCCCGCCGGGGCGGCGGAACAGTGGTAACTGCCCTCTCCTATCTCCTCCCTCGCTTCCCCTTCACTTGGGTGGCCAGCGCCATGGGGGAGGGCGACCGGAAACTTCTGGAGCAGAACCCGGAGGGGCGTGTGCGCTCCCCCATACCCGGGCAGAAGGTAACGGTGCGCTTCGTGGCAACCCATCGCCGGGTGTATCATAAGTTCTACAA
>BEHZ01000096.1 GCA_002923335.1 bacterium HR23
CCCTACAAGATGTTCCCCGTCTCCCCTTGTTCTACCCCCAGCACCTCCCGCTCTACCCACCGCCGTTCCCGCACCCGGTAGATGTAGACCGAATCGTGCTGTGGGTCCAGAATCCGCCGCAACCCTGCCTTGACCTTCTCCAGTTGCCCTTCCGTTACCTCCCCTTCAAACACCGACCTCTGCACCCAGAAGAGATGCCGCCGCAAATACTGGCACACCTTGTTCACCCGCTCCACATCCACATCGTAAACGATGACCACGAACACCTATCCCCCCCGCAGACGCACCATGCCAAACCCCTGCCCGTTGCGTTCCCCAAAGCCCACACTGTAGCCCACCCCCAGCAGGAGGGGGTCCCCTTCCGCCCGAAACCGCCCCTCAAAGCCCCGCACCTGTGTGCCCGCCACCACCGTGAGACGGGAGCGCACACCACCCAACGGGGTCAACCGCACCCGTGCCCCCTCCGCGGGCGTCTGTCCCAGCGCCCGGGCCTTCCGCACGAGGCTCTGGGTCAACACCCGTTGAAACCTCTCGTCCCACGGGGAGAGGTAGACCTTCACCCGTCCCTTCTCCCTTTCTTCCACGGTGGAGACCACCAGCGGGGCCAGGGTCTCCACCTCCACGGGTGGACACAGGGGAGGCTCCCCCTCCACCTCTACGGAGGCCACCCCCAGGGCCACCTCGCCCAAACGCACCTCCCCTGCCAAAAGGAGGGGCCCCACCACTGCCTCCAGGATGCGGGTGAGAGGCGAGGAGACCCACCAATACACCGGCGACTCCATGACCAGCCCCTTGCCCTGGGCGTGGGCCGAGCGGGGATGGAGCCAGGAGAAGGTGAAGGGCTTGTAGTGATGGCCCTCCACCACCAGGCCGTGGTTGTGCAGGGCATCGGCCAGGGGCCTGTCCCACCGTGCCAGGGCGGCATACACAACCCCCCGCAGGAGGTCCGGGTAGTCCCAGGGCAGGAGGAAGGGGCCGGGAGCCTGCAGGGTGATTTTCAGACGCACCGCTCCCCCTTTTACCACCAGGCGTGGAAAGCCTTATAGGGTTCCATCTCCAGGAGGTGGCGCACCAGTTTATACGCCTCCAGGCGCAGGAGATGGCGGTAGGAGACATGACGCTTCAGCGTGCGGTGGAAGACCGTGGTGCCCAGGGTCTCCTCCAGCGCCTGCACAAACACCTTCCGCCCCTTTTCCCCCAAGTATACCCCGCCCGATTGACCTAACGCCTCCAGGTCCTCTTCCCCCAGCATGTTGCGGTTCACCACCCGGAAGATGACCCGGTCCACAATGAGGGGGCGGAAGACCTCGGCGATGTCCAGGGCCAGGGAGAAACGGCGCTGGGAGGGCTCGTGGAGGTAACTAATGGTGGGGTGCAAAGGGGTAATATACACTTCCGTCAGCACCGCGGTATACAGCAGGGTGTTGCCGAAGGAGAGAAGGGCGTTGATGAGGTTGTCCGGGGGACGGCGCACCCTCTGCTGAAAAGGCTCCTCCAGGTCCATGAGGAGGTTGAAGGCGCCGTAGTAGGCGTCCCTCGCCCGCCCCTCCAGGCCCATCAGGTCGGGAACGGTCGCCACCGCCTCCAGGCGGGCCATGGCCTCGTCCACCTGCTGGAGGAGGGGGTCTACCCCTCGCCCCCGGCGCTGGTAATAGGCGAGGTTGCGCCGAATGTGGAAGAGGGCGCCCTCCACAAACTGGCGCGCCAGGTAAAGGCGCTTCGCCCCGTCCAGATAGTGCTCCACCTGGCGCACCAGGAGGTGGCCGCTTACATTCCCCTCCCGGGGGTAGAAACTCCCCGTGTAGAAGCCGTAGTAGTTGAAGCAGTGGAGCACTATCCCGTGCTGGCCCAGGAAGTTCAGCAGTTTGGTGTTCAGGTCCACCTCGCCGAAAAGGTAAAGGTCCCGCACATCCTCAATGGGGATGGGGCGTTTCTCCTCGCCGTTTGTCCCCTCCAGGTAGAGGGTGTTCTCCTGTCGGCGTAGGCGTCCACTGCGGAAGAGGTAGTAACTGCGGGGCATAGGGCTACCCCCAGCACAACTCGGCGTAGGCGCAGGCTCGGCAGAGGGGGGTGAAAGGAGCGGGGGGCGGTGAGGGGAGGGCCTCCACCTGGGCGACACCCCGGAGGGCCTCTGCCACCTGTGCCTCCACCTGGGGGGTCAGGCGGACCTCCTCCCGTCGGCGCTCCCGGGGGTAGCGCACCTCCCCCACCAGGTCCCCCGCCCCCATGTGGCGCAGGTAGAGGAGGTAGTAGGCCACCTGCAGACGCGACGCCTGGGCCAGGCGGGAGGAATACTTCACCTCCAGCACCCGCTCCCCGCCCTCCACTACATCAATGCGCACCAGGTCGTCTAGCATTACCTCCCTGCGCCCCTGGTGGCGATACGCCTCTTCGTGGAGCAGGCGCCCTAGAAGCACCCGGTCGGCGGTGTGCTCCATACGCACGCCCTTGCTGAAGAGCCACAGTTTCCGCCGGCACACCACCCAGTAGTTCACCTTAATGCCATTGGTCCGCAGGGCAAAGAAGGCCGGCTCGCTCATCACGGGGGGCGAGGGCGACATATCCTGCTCCACCGCCTTACCCCCTAGTGCACCAGGACAAACCCTTCCACGGGCCTTTCCCCCTCGGGGGGCACAAGCCCCAGGTCTTCATCGTAGGGGAGGGTGGTTTGCAAACAGCCCAAGTCCGAGAGGGAGGTGAAGCCCCCCAGCCGGAGCCAATAAGAAGGCACCGGCACCAAGAGTTCGGGGATTCTCCAGCCCTCGCCCTTCTCCTTCAATGCGAAGGCCTCGGGCACAAAGGCCTCCGGAAGCACCTCCACTGACAGGTTCCCCTTGCGGGCTGTGAAGCGAGCCTGCATCTCCTCGTCCGTGAGGTCAATGGTGTAGCACCCCAGGGTGTTCTGCACCTCGGACAGGGTGGCACGGCCCGCCGCCAGTTCCCCTTGCCACACTTGGGTGCACAACACCTTCTCATAAAGGGCGTGGGTCGCCTCTGTCAGGTCCCTGTCGGTTGGGGCGAGGGGCAAGGCCCGTAGGAGACGGAGGCTCTCCTCCAGCACCTCTTGGCCGTATATCCGCTTCGCCCCTTCCGAGGGCTGGCAGTAGACCCACACCGGTGCCGGCGGGGCATCACCCCGGCGGTTCACCCGCCCCATGCGCTGCACGAGGGCATCCAGAGGAGCCACCTCCGTAAAGAGGGCGTCATAAGAGATGTCTAGGCTCACCTCCACCACCTGCGTGGCGATGCAGATGGTGCCGGCCTCGGCCGTCTCAATGTGGCGCTCCTTGCCATGGCGGTGGCGCAGGATAAAGCGGGAGTGGAGCAGAAGCACCCTGTCGTGCTCCTGCCGCAGGGCGTGGTAGAGGCGCTGTGCCATGCCCACCGTATTGGCCACCACCAGCACCCGTTTCCCCTGGCGGGCCAGGGCCAGGGCGGGGGCCGTGCACTGCTCCAATGGGGCATCCTGCAGCACAAGGTGGTGGCGTGTTCTCCGCCAGAGGGCATCCTCCGCCTCCACCAACTCTGCCTGGGGGTGGGGGAAGAGGCGCAAAAGGGCCGGAGGGAGAGTGGCGCTGGCCACGGCCAAACGGGCTGGGGGCTCCCTTTCCAGTGCAGACAACAGAAGGCCCAAAGTATAGGGTTCGTAGGCGTGCACTTCGTCTACTACCACCGTGGCACGCCGTGCCAGGGTCCGGCGCTCCTCCCAGTGGCGCCCCTGGAGGTGGGACAGCAGGTATTGGTCCAGGGTCGCCACCGTTACGGGGCGGGCGAACACCGACCCCAGCAGGCGGGCGTCCAGGGAATCCTGGTCCTGCTCCCAGCGCAGAGTGTAACTGGCGTGTCCGTGGGCCAGGGCAACGGCCTCGTCCCCGTAGATACGGCGCAGGCGTCGCCACATGGCGTTGGTGGTGGCCTGGGTGGGGAGGAGGTAAAGCAGACGCTCTGCATCTCCGGCCCAGAGCAGGAGTGCTTCGGTCTTCCCCGTGCCGGTGGGCGCCCGGAGCCAGAGCACATCGCTTCGGGTCTCCCCGGCCCTCCGCTGGAAAGCCCGCAGCGGAGCACCAAGCCTTTGGATATGCGCTTCCACACAGGATGCGCCGCTGCTGAGGAAGAGCCAACCAGGCTCCGGCATCCGTGCCGACGCCAGCCAGTCCGCGAGGTGGAGCACCGCCTTGACGCGGGCAAAGTCGTCCATGGGCAGACGCTGCAGGACACCCCGAAGGTCTCGCCTCTCGCCGTTGAATTGCAGGGGTGTATCCAGAAGCCCGGCTGGAGAGTTTGCAAGGAGCGGCTGAAGGCTTTGCCAGAACGCTTCTGCCGTCGGCAATTCTTTCACACCGTGGGAGTCCAGTAGCGCAAAGAGGGAGCGAAGCAGTTCAGGAAGCACAGCCCGCATGTAGTCCGGCTTCTCAAAGCCCTTATACAGTTCCGGGCCCAGCGGTGAGTGGTGGGTGAGGACAGCGGCGGTCGCTTCCAGGCGGTGCCTCTCCCAGCCGTAGCGCTGTCCCAGAAGGCTCTCCACAAGGAGCACGAACGGGAGCGATGCCAGCGCGTGAGGATAGGCTTTCTTGCGGTGCCCCCGGATGTATTCCTGAAAGTCCGTGGTGGCCTTGCCGATGTCGTGCAAGGCGCAGGCGAGCAGAGCCTTTACCCGTAAAGGTTCCGGCAGGCCCAGCCGCCGGGCGATCTCCACCCCCAGGCGGGTGACTTCCCCGAGGTGTTCAATGAGCCCAACGTCGGGCTTGGCTAAGAGTTCAGCCATGTGAAGTTCCTGTCCTGCCATTGCAAGGCCGGCGTGCCGGGCACTTCCACCACCAGGCCCGGCGAAAGGAAACTGAGCGGAACGGGAGACTCTGGGTGTCGGATGCCCTTGGTATCCAGCCGAAAGCGGAGAGGGAGCGTCTCCACGACAGGCGGCTCAAAAGAGGCCCCGGGTGTCAGAAGCGGGCGAACGCCAGACTGCTTGCGGATATCCAGGGGAAGCGCCGTCCCTTTGAAGCGAGGCACGCCTTTGGCAGCCGTGCCCAGCCGGATTGCCTCCACAAACAGCAGCTCGTCCTCCCGCCCCAGCGAAAGGGCATACGCCGGATTCTGAAATGCTGCTTCCAGGCTGTGCAGAAGGTCCTCGGGTCCGCCGTAGAACAGCGTGTAGCGCACGAAGAACAGGAGTTCCCGGAAGTAGGGTGAGCGCTCGGCGATCCTGCCCGACTTGATCTTGAGCACCGTCCACATGTCGCGAGCGCGTCCGGGGTCCTCGTCCATCCAGACAGAGACCTTAAGGTTCCGCAGAGGGCTATTTTTTGCCCAGAGGTCGCGGTCTGATAGCCCCAGCGCTGCCCCGGCGATGCCCAGGAGCGTTGTGGGCGGCGGCATCGGGAGGGTGCGCTGGTAGTTGTGGTCCAGCGGCCGCCGGAAGGAGGCCACCGGCGCACGAACGGTAACGACTACGATGGGCTCCATAGACCGCCTACATCCTGCTTGGCCTGCCCGAGCGCCTCGTGCACGGTCAGCACCGTGCCGTAGGAGGCAAGAGTTGTGCGAATTTCCGCCTCGTTCCCGAAGATCCCCGGCTCCAGCCCGAAGAGCACGTGCTCCCGGTAGCCGTTGAACTTCTGGAGTGCGTTCACCAGCGGCTCCAGCTCCAGCACGTAGCGACCGTCCTCGTAGTGTGCCGCAAGCGCTTCCAAGAAGACGGGATGCTTCACCTTCAGCCGGGCGTAGGCGATGAACTTCGGCGAAAGGTCGGCGAGCATCCGGGCGGTGCGTCCCCCGCCCCAGAGGAGGTTGAGGGCTTCCAGGAGCGTCTGCAGGCGCTTGCGCCGCTGGTCGGGCGGCAGAACTCGTTCGGCATCTTGCCCGATCTCCAGCGGCTTGAACGCCCCCACCCGGTCCAGTTCCACCAGGATCGTGCCTTTGAAGAGATTCGCGTAGAGCTCGGTCTCGAACATGTTCCCTCCCGCTTCCATCGCCTGCCCGAAGCGCTCAAACGACCGGGTGCCCAGGTCGCGATCGCCCTGGAAGGGGAAGAGTCCCACGGCTGCCGAGACGCGCACGGGCGAAGTGCGCCGCCGTCCACCGGAGGGGTCTAAATACCCGAAGAGGTCCTCGTCCACAAACTCCCACGGCCGCACGGGCGGGGTGACCTCCTGCCCGCTGACCTGCGCAAACGGCTCCGAAAGCGGATACCCGAGATCCTCCAGCCGATCCCGGAGCATCCGCCGGAGCGCCTGCCCCGAGATATAGGGAATCGTGCTCCCGTCGGGCAGGGTCACTTTCTTGGCGACGACCACGTTGCCCTCGGTATGGGAGGCGTTCACATTCGCCGCGGAGACTTTGGCCAGATAGCCAATGACGATGGATTTAGACATGGCCAGCCCTCCTTTTCAGGTTCGGTTTCTTTCCAGAATGGCCCAGGTCTCTCCACTGCGCTTCACGGTGAGGGGGAGAACATATACCTGCTTCTTCAGATTAGCTCGACGAATATCACCCCCAAA
Source organism: bacterium HR23 (assembly GCA_002923335.1). GTDB lineage: Bacteria > Chloroflexota > Dehalococcoidia > Lucifugimonadales > HRBIN23 > HRBIN23. Next base: position 6,498 of record BEHZ01000096.1, read on the forward strand.
GGGACTAAAGCCATCAAAGTCAGATGAGTTGGCCAAATCAGAAAGTCGCATGACT
>BEHZ01000097.1 GCA_002923335.1 bacterium HR23
CCACCGCCGAGGCGACCCGGTAGCAGTAGCCCCGCAGGGCGTCAAAGGTGGGGTAGCGGGTAACCGTGAGGTCCATCGCCACACCCTCCTGCACCGCCTCCCAATACTCTCGGGGGATAGGATACCTCCGCACCACATCTGCCAGGGCAGTGAAGACAGGACCCTCGGGACGGCCGGCATAGGTGCGTTCAAGGGCCTGGCGCACCTCCCCCAGACGCATGACCTTTTCCTCGGTGGGCAGAGGCTCGTCGGCGATATCGTCGCACAGACGGCAGAAGGCGTAGACCGCATAAATGGCCATGCGCTTGGGGCGGGGGAGGGTTATGAAGGCATAGTAGAAGTTGCGGGCCTGGCTCCTGGCCACCCGCCAGCAATGTCGGTATGCCTGTTGCAGGTCTGGGGGAAGGCGCTCGTCCACACCGCCCCCTACAGTTCGTCAGGCACCTGCTCCGGGCGCAAGGGGGGTGGAGGCTCCTGGAAGGTGGCGGGCACCTGCCGGGTGCGGTTCACCGTTACCTGGAAGACATCCGGACGGGCATAGTGGCCCACCACATCCAGGCTTTGCTTGCGGGCGGGGATTTCGTTCAGGTCCAGGTCGGCGTAGAGGATACCCTCCCCCTCGTAGAGGGGACCGGCCAGGTAGCGCCCGTTGGGGCCAATGATGGCGCTCCCCCCCACCAGCAAGGGGTCCTCCCACCCCTGCGCCTGCTCCGCCAGTTCAAAGTCCTTGGGCAAGTCACCCTTGGTCAGCCAGGCGCAGGCAGAGAGGACGAAGCATCGCCCTTGGTAGGCGTAATGGCGGTTGGCCACCTGGTGCATCTCCCCTTCCACCGTGGAGGGGCCGTAGGGAGCGGGCCACGGCCACAGGGCGGTGTGCACCTGCTCCCCCTGCGCCCACAGGGCATAGCCGGTGAGGGGCATCCAGTGCTCCCAGCAGATAAGGCCCCCCAACCGTCCGATATCTGTCTCATACACCCGCAGGCCGGTGCCATCCCCCATGCCCCACACCGTCCGTTCATGGAAGGTGGGCATAAGTTTGCGATGCTTGCCCAGCAAACGCCCGTCTTTGCCGATGAAAAGGATAGTGTTATAGAGGGTGCCCCGCCCAAACTCCCTCTCCCGTTCGTTCACTCCCATCACCACATACACCTCCGCCTTGCGGGCGGTCCGACACAGGGCATCCACCGCCGGCGAGGGCACCTCCACGGCGTTACGGTAAAGGCGCACAAAGAGGCGATGGCCGGTGCGCAGTTCCCTCCACGACTGAATGCGGGATGCCCAGAGGGGGTATCCCGGTATCCAGGTCTCCGGAAAGACGACTATCTGCGCCCCCCGCCCCGCCGCTTCCTCTATAAGGCGGACCGCCTTCTCAAGGGTGGCGTCCCTGTCCAGGAAGACGGGAGACGCCTGCACAACCGCTGCTCGGAAGGAGGGAAGGGTGTCCATACTTGCCCCCTTACTTGGCAGAGACGAGACTTATCGCCGCCGCCCTCTCTGGGCACAGTGTAGCAAACCCACGGAGCCTGGCCGTAGGGGCCTCGCCCCTACCGGCGCTGTCCCTGGACCGCCCTGGGCAACTTCATCCCCACAAAAGTCTTCACCACCAGCCACGCCTTCCGCCCTTTGGAAAGGGTGGGACGCCGGGTGAGGGTATCGTAGCCCTGACGCTCAATGGCGTCCAGGATGCTCATTCCCCCCAGGGTAAAGAGTGTGATGTCCAGGCGCACTCTCCCCTCTACCTTCTCCACCAAAGGCAAGCCCTGGCGGAAGAGGGCCCGGGCCCGCTCCACCTCAAAGGCCATAAGACGGCGGAAGGCGTCGTTCACCACGCCACGGGCTAACTCCTCCTCCGTGTAGCCAAACCGGGCCATATCTTCCATCGGGATATAGACCCGCCCTTTCTCCCAGTCCCGGCGCACATCCTGCCAGAAGTTGGTGAGTTGCAAGGCGGTGCACGTGGCATCGGCCAGGCGCTGACGCTCCTGGTCCCGATACCCAAACAGATAAAGGAACAGGTGCCCGACGGGGTTGGCCGAGTGGTCGCAGTAGAAAAGCAGGTCCTGATAGGTCGGCCAGCGGGAGTGGCGCTGGTCCAGGCGGTTGGCCTCAATAAGTTTCAGGAAAGGGGTGATGGGGATGTCAAAGGCCCGGATGGTGGCTTGCAGGGCCTTCAGATAGGGGTGGCGGGGCGTGCCGGTGTAGCAGAGGCGCAGGTCGGCCTCCCAGGCGTCCAACAGGGCAAGGCGGTCTCCGGAGGCCTCGTCGCCCAGGTCGTCCACAGTTCGGCAGAAGGCGTAAAGGGCGCACACGTGGGGCAGTTTGTCCCGTGGCAAGAGCCAGGAGCCAACGGTGAAGTTCTCATAGTGGGTGCGGGCGAGGCGGATGCACAGGGCATACGCCTCTTCCAGGGAACAGGCGCCCTGCTCCCATAGGGCCAGAGGCGAAACGGCGGCGGAGCGGGCCAGAAGGGTCACAGCCCCCTCCTACGCCAGGCCCATAATCTGCAGGACCACCTCCCGTGGGCGTGGTCTATCCAACTCCACGAAAAAGATGCGTTGCCACCGCCCCAGGGCAAGGCGTCCGTTGACGATGGGGATGGTTTCGCTGGCCCCCAGCAGGCTGTGCTGGCAATGGGCGTGGCCGTTGGGACACTCGTCGTCGTTCATGTTCACGGTGCGGATGGAGAAGTCGTTATGTTGGTAGTAGGCGTTCCGGGGGGCTAGGCGCTCCAGGAAGCGCTCCATATCGGCGAGGAGGAGAGGCTCCATCTCATTAAGGATGACGGCCGCCGTGGTGTGCCGTGAAAAGACCACCGCGAGACCGCTCCACACCCCTGCCTCCTGCACTGCCTGTTCCACAAGGGGTGTGCAATCGATAAACTCCGGAGCCTTGCTGGTATGCAGGCTAAGGGTATAAGAACGGGACACAAGGGTTGTCCCCTGGCGGGATGCTATGAGGGTCGGCTTACCCGTTTGCGTCTGCATAGTCATCGCCTCGCCACCTCCTGTGCGTTAGTTATGGGTGCTTTTGGCAATGCCTCGTTGTTTCCAGCGGAGCCACCGCCCCAGGGCCATGAGGGGCCAGTAGTTGCGATAGAGGTGGTAGTTGATCATAAAGGCGTAGGGCAACTCGGTGCCCTGGTAGCCCGGCTCCCCCGGGCGTGGGGGGCGGGTGAGGCGTCGGCCTATGCCGTAGCCGGGGAAACCGGTGCCGGTGTAGTAGGGTTCATCCCAGGTGCCGTCCGGCTTCTGGGTGCGGACCAGGTAGTCCAGGCCCTGGAGCACCGCCGGGTGCTCCCACAGACCAGCCGCAAGCAACGCCAGAAGCGCCCAGGCGGTTTGGGAGGCGGTGCTGGGGCCTCTGCCCCGCAGAGAGAAGTCGGCATAGGAGGCGCAGGTCTCCCCCCACCCGCCGTCGGGGTTCTGGTGGGCCAGAAGCCATTCCACCCCTCGGCGCACCGCCGGCTGGCCCATATCCTCCCCCACAGCCTCTAGGGCGGGGAGCACCGCTCCCAGCCCGTAAACGGCGTTCACCCCCCACCGCCCGAACCACGCCCCGTCAAACTCTTGCTGACCGAGCAGATACCGCACCCCACGGGCGACCGCCGGGTGGCTTCGGGAGTAGCCCAAACGCCCCAAGAGTTCCACCACATGGGCGGTAACATCCTCACTGGGGGGGTCCAGGGTTTCGCCGAAGTCGGCGAAGGGGATGTGGGCGAGGAACTCCCGGGTGTTGTCCTTGTCAAAGGCGCCCCATCCGCCGTTTTTGCTCTGCATGGCCAGGAGCCAGCGCACCCCTCGCCGAATGGCCTCCTCCTTACCCTTTTCCTCCTCGGGGGGGAGGCGGGTGCGGACCAGGGCCATGAGCACTTCCGCCGTGTCGTCGGTATCGGGATACAGGTCGTTTTCAAACTCAAAGGCCCAGCCACTCGGCTCCACCCCCTTCACCTTCACCGCCCAATCGCCGGGGATGCGTATCTCCTGGGAGAGGAGCCAGCGCGCCGCCCTTTGAAGAGCAGCATGGTCGGGGGGAAGCCCGCTGTCCAAGAGGGCGTTCATAGCCAGGCAGGTGTCCCACACGGGGGAGATGCACGCTTGCACCCGCCAGGTGTCCCCCTCCTCTATGGCGAAGCCCTCGAAACCCCGCAGGCCCGCCACCATAACCGGATGGTGGAGCGGATAGCCCAAGATTTTGAGGGCCAGCAGGGAATACACCCAGGGGGGCTGAATACCGCCCCAGGAGCCATCGGCCTCCTGGTGGGCCAAGACCCACTGCTCCGCCCGGCGCAGGGCCAGGCTCCGCAGAGGTTTCCAGGGCAGGCGCTCATATTGGCGCAACGCCCCGTCTGCCAGCCAGAAGAAGCCCCGCCAGGAGAGAAGGCGTTTGGGGCGGGGGACACCCCATTGCATCCGCTCACGGCGGACGGGATAAAGTTCGTCCACGCCAGCCTCGGGGGGAATGGGACACACGGGCCGGTGGGCCAGCACGATGCTCAGGGCGACAATGGTCGCCCTGGCCCAGGAGGAAAACTCGTAGATATTGATGGGGAACCAGGGGGGCAGGAGCACAATCTCCGGCGGGAGCACAGGCACCGCCCGCCAGTCCCATTGTCCGAAGAGGGCCAGCCATATCTTGGTGAAGACACGGGTCGCCGGCACACCCCCCTTGCCGAGAATGAAGGCCCGTGCACGACGCATCGGCTCGGCATCGGCGGGGATGCCCGCCATCTTCAGAGCGAAATAGCACTCCACCGAGGTGCTCACATCCCCACTGGGGGCGTTGTAATACTGCTCCCAGCCCCCATCGGGACGCTGTTGGCTCAAGAGGTAGTTGGCTATCTTGCGCCACCGCTCCTTATCCGCTACCCCCAGGAAGTGGGTGAGGAGCAGATACTCAGCCTCCATAGTGGGGTTGGAGGCCAGTTCCCCCCACCACCACCCGGCCGCGTCCTGGGTGCCCAGGAAATAGTCCTGGCTTCGCCGAACCGCCTCGGCCACCCGACCCGACAGAGCCTCAACTGACGCTACAGGGGTGGACACCTCGGTCATGGGCGCACCTGTGGGGAGGGGTTCAGAACCAAGCGGGGGGCACTAGAGCGGGGCGCATAGCGGTGGTCCACAAACCAGCGCACCGCCCGCTCCAGGGCATCCTCTATGGGCGACTGGGGCAAGCCCAGTTCCCGCACCGCCTTTCCGCAGTCGGCGATACGCCACTCCCGCGCGTGGAGCACCCCCTCCAGGGGAAGGCGAGGCTCCCGCCGCAGGAGGGTGCCCTCCAGGAGGTGGTCGGCATAGGCGACGGCCAGGGCCAGGGGGATTGGGATGCGCAGGCGAGGGGCCTTGCGCCCCGTCAGAGACGCCAGGATGCCCAACATCTCCCGCAGGGTGAGGTTGCGATGGCCCAGCAGGTAGCGCTGCCCAACGCGCCCCTTCTGGTAGGCCAGCAGATGCCCGAGAGCCACATCCTCCACCGCGATGAGGTTCAAAGTGGTATGCACATAGGCCGGGATACGCCCTCGCAGGAAATCCAGGATAATGCGCCCGGTAGGCGTGGGCTTCACATCCCAGGGGCCAACGGGCACCGTGGGGTTCACCACCACTAGGTCCAGCCCCTGGGCCACAAAGGACAAGGCCTCCCGCTCCCCCAAGTATTTGGTGAGGCGGTAAAGGCCGGCGAGGCGACGGGGGTCGGTGGCGGTCTGCTCGGTAATGGCCTGACCCCTGGGAGGCGTGCCGAACACCGCCCAGGTGCTGGTATACACCACCCGCTTCACCCCCGCCTGTAAAGCGGTCTGGCAGACATGGCGTGTGCCGTCCACATTGATGCGGAAGAAGTCCCGGCTGTCCCGTGCCCAGAAGGCGTTCAACGCCCCCACATGAAAGACCGCATCCACCCCCTGCATTGCGCGAGCGAGGCTGACGGGGTCTGTGAGGTCGCCGTGGGCCAGGTGCATAGGCAGCCCCTCCAGAGCCACAAGGGGGCTGGTAGGGCGCACCAGGGCACGCACCTCCCACCCGTGCTGCAGCAGGGTGCGCACCAGGTTGCTCCCCACAAAGCCGGTGGCGCCGGTTACCAGGGCCTTAGGCATAACGTCTTCCCCCTATGCCGCCTCCCGCTGGGCCTCCCAGGCCGAGGAGAGGGCGAGGACCGCCCGCCCCAGGGCGGTCTGGGCACGGAGGGTCGCCTCCCGCAGACCCCACAAGCGCGGCCACCACCAGGGGCGAGCCATTGCCCACTTCAAGGCGGTTCGCTCCCACGCCCCCCCTTCATAGCGGGCCAGGAAGGGGGGGAGGGCTTGGTGGAGGGTATCCACCACTACCCGCATCACCGCGAAGGGGATACCGGCGCTTCGGGCGACGAGGCCCACCCAGTAACTCTCCATGTCGGCGATGGCCGAGTGGGTGGTCTGACCCAGCAAGCGCTTTTCCTCCGGCGACGCCAGCACCCGCCCCACCGTTACCAT
>BEHZ01000098.1 GCA_002923335.1 bacterium HR23
CCTTGCTGTCGTTCCTTCCCCTGGTGTGGGTCATCCCATCCGGCGAGGGGCGCAACACCATTTGGATCGTCAGTGGGGTGCGTCAGGGGTGGCCCCCCGGGGCGCCGGTGGCCTACGACCTGCTCACCCTGGTCATGGTCGCCCTGGGAGGCGTAACGCTGCTGTGGATCGCCTCCATCCCTGACCTGGCCGCCCTGCGGGATAGGGGGCGCAGAGGGTGGACGGCCCTCCTGGCCCTGGGCTGGCAGGGGACGCTCCGCCAGTGGCAGGTGCACAAAGCGGCGCTGGGGGTGGCCGGGGGCCTTTACTTCATCGCCTATGTGGGCGGGAGCATCGTGGTGGCCAGCGACCTGGTGCTCTCCTTCGTCCCCGGCTGGAAGGACTCCATCTTCCCCGCTTACCATGCCCTTTCGGGCCTCCAGTCGGGGCTGGCGCTGGTGGTGCTCACCGCCTTTATCCTGCGCACCGTGGGGGGTTACCGGCGCTACTTCCAGGTGGACCAGTTCTGGGGGGCAGCCAAGTTACTGCTGGCCCTGTCGCTCTTGTGGGCCTACTTCCAGTGGTCGGCCTTTCTCACTTTCTGGTATGGGCGCACCCCCACCGAGCAGAACCTCCAGCACCTCCTCTATTTCGGCCCCTATCGGCCCCTCTTTGTAGCCTCTCTGTTCCTCAACTGGCTGGTGCCCCTCTTCGCCTTCATTATCGGCCCCGTTCGGCGAAGTATCCTGGGGCCGAGCCTGGTGTCCCTCTCCATCCTGGTGGGCACCTTCTTTGACCGAATTCGCCTGTATGTAGGGGCGTGGTCGGTGCCCGACCCCACGGGCCACGCCTTTGAGCACGTCCCGCCGGCTGTGGCGCCCTCCCCTGCCGACTACCTCATCCTGATTGGGGGGCTGGCCGGGGCGCTGGCGTTGTATCTGCTGGCGGTGCGCTTCTTCCTGCCCTTGTCGGTGTGGGAGATGAAGGAACTGACCTTCCTGCGGGTGGTGAAGCCTTTCCTGAAGACCCGTGTGGTGGTGCTGGCCAAGCCGGAGTAAGAAGGGGATGCTATGCAGGAGCGGAAAGACCTCTCGGACCGCCAGATAAACCGGGACCTGCTCTGGCCGGTGCTGAGCACGCCCCTGTGGTTCTGGCTGGCGGTGCTGGTGTTGGGGGGCATCCTGTCGGCGGGTGCTGGAGCGGCTGCCTGGTGGATGAACCGGGGGCCGGGGGTGGCGGGGCTCAACCGGCCCATCATGTGGGGCTTCCTCATCGTCAACTTCGTGTTCTGGGTGGGCATTAGCCACGCTGGCGTCATGCTCTCGGCCATCCTGCGCCTCACCCAGGCGGAATGGCGGCGTCCCATGGTGCGGGCGGCCGAGGTGCTCACCGTCTTCTCCCTGGCAACGGCTGCCCTCTTCCCCCTCCTGCACTCGGGGCGCCCGTGGCGCACCCTCTACTGGGTCTTCCCCTACGACTTTGCACGGGGCATCTGGCCCAATGTGCGCTCCGCCCTGGTGTGGGACCCCAGCGCCATCTTCACCTACCTGACGGGGTCAACCCTCTTCGTGCTGGTCACCCTTCTCCCCGACCTGGCTGCCCTGCGAGACCGCACCACAGGCATCCCCCACCGCATTTACTCCATCCTGGCCCTGGGGTGGCGGGGAAACCCACGCCAGTGGAAACTCCAGACCCTGGCGGGCATTCTCCTCTCCGCCCTCATTCTCCCTGTCTTCGTCTCCGTCCACTCCATCGTCTCCTGGGACTTCGGGATGGCGGTGTCGGTGGAGGCGTGGCATACCACCGTCTTCGCCCCCTACTTCGTTATCGGAGCCGTCCACTCCGGGGTGTCGGCGGTGGTCACCCTGATGGCCCTGATGCGGTGGCTCTTCCGCTGGGAGGACTACATCCGCAACGAGCACTTTGACGCCATAGGGCGCCTGCTCATCGTGGTGGCCACGGCGTGGTTCTTTTTCTTCGCCCTGGAGTTCATCTTCGGCCTTTACCTGCGGGAGCCGCAAGAGGTCGCCCTGCGCCAGACGCAGGTCTTCCAGTGGCCCTACAATATGCTGTTCATCCTCTTCATTCTGACCGCCTACTTCATCCCCGTTCCTCTGTGGCTCTTCCGGAAGGTGCGGCGGAATGTGGCCATGATGTTCTGGACCTCTATCCTGGTGAACATCGGGATGTGGCTGGAGCGCTTCCTGATCATCGTGCCGGGGCTGGCCCGCAAGCAACCCTTCACTTTTGAATGGTCGGCCTATCGCCCCGGCCCTGTGGAGATCATCATGGTAACCGCCTCCTTCGCCCTGGTGGCCCTTGGTCTGTTGCTGTTCGGCAAAATCTTCCCGCTGGTGCCGGTGAACGAGGCGAAGGAGGGGCAGGTGCTGAAGGCGGAGATACAGGTAGGCAAGCGGAAGGTGCCTGCCATCGTCCGTGAACACTAGGGAGGTGCAAGGGACTATGGCCGAGCGAGGCATTTTGGGGTTGTTCGCCGAGGCGGAATCGGCAGCCAACGCCGGCGCTGCCCTGCGGGAGGCGGGGATAGAGTTTGAGGTGCTCTCCGGCTCCCCCTACCCGGAGGGGGCCTTCAGCGAGCACACGCCCCCCCATCGCCTCTACGTTTTCCCCTTCCTGGGGGCGCTGTGCGGGTTCTCGGTGGCCATCCTCCTCACCGCCGGCACCCAGTTGGCCTACCCCCTGGTAACCGGAGGCAAGCCCGTCCTCTCCATCCCCCCTATGGCCATCGTTACCTACGAAGGCACTATGCTGGGGGCCATCCTCTTCACGGTGCTGGGGGTAATCTTTGAGTCCCGTCTCCCCCGCCCTATCGTGGGCCTCTACGACAGGCGCATCACCGAAGGGTGGATCGGCCTGCTGGTGGTGGGAGAAGAAGGGCAACTGGGGCCGGCGGAGCGCATCCTCCGCCAGAACGGGGCGGTGGAGATAAAGGGGGGATAAAAGGCACCATCCCCCAAAGCACGGCGGTAAGGAGACAAGGCGTGCAGAAGGGCCATCGGTTTCTGGGACAGGGGAAAGGCTTCTGGCTGGCCGTGGCGCTGGCAGTGGGCCTACTGGCGTCGGCGTGCGCCCGCACCGGCGCTTACCCCCTGGACATCTTCTACGAGATGCACTATAGCCAGGCGACCCGTGCCGGGGAGCCCGCCCGCCTGGACCCTCCCCCCGAAGCGGTATCCCGCACCGGGCGGAAGCCCGCCCCTGTTACCGTCCCCTTTGAGCAGGCCGATACCCTCTCCCCCACCATCCCCGACACCCCGGAGACCCGTCGGCTGGGGGGGCAGTTGTTCGCCACCAACTGCGCCCCTTGCCATGGCGTCAACGGCGATGGACAGAGCCTGGCAGCCGACCGCTTTGAGAGCGCCACCACCATCCGCCCGCCCGCCATGTCCAGCGACAGGGTGAAAGGGCGCACCAACGGGCAGATTTATCACGCTATCAGCAACGGCCGGGGGCTTATGCCGGCGGTCGGCAAACTCCTTTCCGAAGACCAGCGGTGGGCCATCGTCTATTGCGTGCGGGCCATGGCCAACACCGGTCTCCCCCCGGCCCAGGCCTGCCCCTAGGTGAAGGCCCCCTCCGCCTGATAGACCTGGTATTCCTCCCGAGAGAGGCCCAGCAGACGGGTGAAGACGAACTCGTTGTCCTCTCCCAGGCACGGGGCAGCCTTCCAGAGGCGTCCCGGGGTGCGGGAGAGGCGGAAGGGGATGCCGTCGTAGTGGTGCTCCCCGATTTCGGTGTGGCGTAGGCGGACGAAGTGCCCCCGGTGGGCCAACTGGGGGTCTTGGAACAGGTCCTCCTGGCTCTGCACCACCCCACAGGGAACACCATGCCCCTGCAACAGGGCCATAAGGCTGTAGGCATCGTGTTCCCGGGTCCACCCGGCGATGTGGTGCTCCAGTTCGTCCTCGTGGGCCTTGCGCCCCAGGAAGGTTGCGAAGCGGGGGGCCTGCGCCCAGGCGGGGGACCCCATGGCCCGCACCAGCCCCTCCCACTGGGCGTCGGTAAAGCAGGCCAGCACCACCCAGCGGTCGTCGCCCCGTGCCGGGAAGGCCCCGTGGGGGCAGGCGAGGGGGTCCCGGTTGCCCTGGGGCTGGGGTTCGTGGTGGTTGTTCAGGTAGTCCATCACCAGAGGCCCCAGGAACTGAATGCCCCCCTCCAGTTGGGAGAGGTCAATATACTGGCCCTGGCCGGTGCGTCGGCGGTGTTCCAGGGCCGCCAGGATGGCGAAGGCCCCGAAGCGGGGGTTGATGAAGTCGGTGTAGGCGCCGTAGGGGCCGGCTGGGGGGCGGTCGGGCCAGCGGGCCAGGTGGTAGAAGCCGGAGAAGGCAGAGAGCTGCACGCCGTAGCCCGGCTGGCGTGCCCAGGGGCCGTTCTGCCCCAACTGGCAAGTGGAGAAATACACTACATCGGGCTTCCACTGGCGGACGCTCTCGTAGTCCAGGCCGAACTTGGCCATAACGCCGGGGGTGAAACTCTCCGCCACCACATCCGCCCAGGCGATGAGCCGTTGAGCCAGTTCCCTGCCCCGGGGGTGGGCCAGGTTGAGGCTCACGCCGTATTTACTGGAGTTGAAGTTGGCAAAGAAGCCGGAACGGTTGATGCCCACCTCCCGGTCTTTGAAGGGCGGGGCCAGGCGCAGGGAATCGGGGTGGGTGATGCTCTCAATGTGCACCACAGTGGCCCCGTGATCGGCCAGGTATTTGATGGTAACCGGCCCCACCCCGACCCAGGTGAAGTCTGCCACCCTGATACCCTCCAGAGCCTGCTCGCCCATACCTTCCTCCTTGGTGCACAGGCTGGGATGATTATAGCCCGCACCTTTCCGGCGGAGAAGGGCCTCACCCCTCCACCAGGAGGCCCGCTGCCACCCCCAATAGGGCTCCCAGGGGCACCGCAACGAAGCCCCAGCGTCCGGCCCCCCGCACCGCCGAAGGGATAAGGGAATGGACGGCGATGTAAAGGAAGGAGCCCCCCGCCAGACCCACCAGGCCGGCGGTCAGACCCGTATTTATCCTCCCTAGCCAGAAGGGGATGGGCACCGCCACCAGGGTAATAAAGCCGATGCCTGTGCCTGCCAGCACTGCCGACAACCGCCCCCGCCCCGACCCCAGCATCAGGGAGGCCACCGCTACCCCGGCGGGCACCTCGTGCACCAGCACCGCCAGGAACATGAAGGCCCCCAGTCCCGCGCCTTCGGCAAACCCCGCCCCAATGCCCAGGCCGTCCACAAAGTCATGGAGGAGGAAACCCCCCAGGGCCACCATCCCCGCCACAGGAGTAATGGGCAAGTGGGGGCGGTCCACTTCCCGGGCCAGGGTATGCTCGTTGGCCTCGGTAGAGGTGGGGGCGTGGGCATGGCCGGCGAACACCTGCTCTATGGCATACAGGAGGAAGTAGCCCCCCAGGGCCAACAGGGGACCCCACGCCGGAGCCTCCTCAACACTATGGGGGAGCACCTCCACCAGAGCGCCGGCCAAGATAAAACCCCCCGCAAACCCCAACAGCCACCGCAAACGGGCCTGGGCGAAGGCCCCGGGCTTCACGCTGTAGGCGGTCAGCACACTGCCCACGATGTTGCCCACAGTGGTGAGCAGGGTTAGGCCAAGGGCAAGGCCGAGCATGCTCCCTCCTTCTGCTGGCAGTGGGCGCACAGGACATAGACCTCCAGGCGATGCCCAAGAACCCGGAGATCGGCAGAGGAGGCGAGGCGGTGGAGGATGGCTTCCACCTCAGGGCGGACGAAGTCCCGCACCTCTCCACAGGCGACGCAGACCAGGTGATGGTGGTGAAGGCGGGAGGCGAGGCCGTAGCGGGGCGCCCCGTGCTCCATCGGCACACGACACAAGAGGCCCATACCCACCAGGGTCTTGAGGGTGCGGAAGACCGTTGCCCGCCCCACCTCAGGCACGACGCTGTGCACCCCTTCAGCGGTGAAAAGCCCTTTCTGAGAGGCGATGGCCTCCACAAGGCGACGCCGGGGGCCGGTAAGGCGCATCCCCCTCTGGGCCAGAGCCTCCAGGAGAAGGGACGCCCCCTGCGCATTAGTGATACCTGGTATCATTTTATCCTCCTTGCTCCCCCCGCATGCAGGGGGAGGCTTCATAAATACCATATGGGGGGATGCCTGTCAAGGGGGTGGGGGGTTGTCCTGCAAATCAGGTGTAGGCGAAGGGGAGGCGGGGGGCTTGGGTGGTGGGGGTGGTCTTCAGGCCCCTCCGGCCCAGGAGCCACAAAAGGAGGGACAGCAGCACCCTCAGGTTGTAGGCCAAGGCCTCCAGGAACACCCGCTTCCGGGGTGTCTCCTCCCCCATCTCCGCAAGGTAACCCCCAAGGAGCCGGGTCTTGATCCCCCC
>BEHZ01000099.1 GCA_002923335.1 bacterium HR23
ATAGCACTTCTCCTTTTCTCCGTCCTCCGGCCTGGCACCGCCAGCACTGCTCCCCGCTTAGGGGAACAGAAGGTGCGAGAACCTGCCCCCGACTTCACCTTATCCCTGTTCGGGGGGGGCCAGTTCCGGCTGGCAGAGAAGCGGGGGACAGCGGTGGTGGTGAACTTCTGGGGCTCCTGGTGCCCTCCCTGCCGTGCCGAAATGCCCGCCCTGCAGAAAGTCTGGGAGGCTTACCAGGGCCAGGGGCTGGTGCTCATCGGCGTGAATGTGCAGGACACGGAAGCCGACGCCCTGGCCTTCTTGAAAGAGGTGGGGGTTACCTTCCCCACAGGCCCCGACCGAGATGGGAGCATCGCCGTCGCTTACCGGGTTATCGGCTTCCCCACCACCATCTTCATCAACCGAGAGGGGCAGGTGGTGCGCCGGTGGACGGGGGCCATATCCCAGGAGCGCCTCACCGTGTTGGTGGAGGACCTCCTGCGGTGAGAAGGCGCCGAGGACACCGTGCCGGGGAGTGAGGTCTTCCTCTTGGCGGTGCGCTGGCTCCACGGCCTGGGGGCGCTGGCGTGGATAGGGGGAAACATCTTCTATTTCCTGGTGTTGCGCCCCCGCCTGGGCCGTCCCGACACCGATGCATACGCCCAGGCCATCGCCCAAGGTTTTCGCCAGGTGGTGCACACCGCCACGCTCCTCCTGGTGCTCACGGGGATAATCCTGACCTTTGAGCGCCTCACCTCCCCTGTGGCCACGGTGCCTTATGTAGTGGTGCTGGGTCTAAAGGTATCTCTGGCCCTGGCGATGTTTCTGTTGGTCCGACGCCCCCCGCGGGCGCCCCCTACTCCTCAAAAGGGGCTGGGGCGTTTACTGGCCGGCTTGCAAGGCGGAAACCTAGGGGTCTTGCTGGGCATCCTGGTGTATTTGCTGGCAGACCTGTTGAAGGTGCTGGCGGAACTGGCTCTGAAGGGGAGGTGAGGGCATGGTGCTCACCTTAGATGCCCTGCGCAGTGCCCTGTGGCTGGTCTTCGCCTTCGCTGGGTACTGGCTGGTGGATTACCTGGCCCGGCGGGAAGCCCGAGGGCAAGGGGTCCCGGGAGACTGGCTGGAATGGTGGCTGGCCCTGGGCGCTCTGGTCGGGGGCCGTGTAGGGCACATCCTGGCCACAAACCCCGCCCTCCTCACCTCACCGATGAACCTGGTGCGCCTGACCGATGGCATGTCCTTTTGGGGGGCACTGACAGGCGGAGGTGTGGCCCTGGCCCTGGGCGGTGTTCGCCGGCCCCGTTGGAGCCTCCTCCTGGCCTCGGCCTATGCCATCTACCTGCCCTTTGGCATTGCCCTGGCCCACCTCCCCTGCCCCCTCTATGGCGCCTGTGGGGGTAAAGCCACCACCGGTCCGCTCGCGGTGCTCCTGCCAGGGGCGGAGGTAGCCCGCTGGCCCTCGGACCTGTATGAGGGGTTGGGGGCGCTGGTGCTGGGAGGCGTCCTCCTCCGGCTGAGTGCCCGACCTCAGCCCCCTGGCAGGCTGGCAGGGTTCTTCCTGGTATGTTACGCTGTGCTGGATGCGTGGCTCGCCCCCACGCGCCTGGTAGGGGCATCGCCGGCGTGGATGGGCACAGCGGTTGACCTGCTCTTCGCCCTTATCGGTCTGGCCTTTCTCGCCTACAGCCTACGGCAAGGAAAGGAGGACCATGCGCCGAGACCTGATGGACATCCTGGCCTGCCCGGTGTGTAAAGGCCCCCTCTCCCTCGCGGTGGAACGGGAGCAAGACGACGAGGTCCTGCAAGGGAGCCTCTCCTGCGCCCGGTGCCAGGAGACCTACCCTATTGAGGACGGCATCCCCAACCTCCTACCCCCTCTACAGGCCGCCTAGAGGATGTGGCCGCAGCGTGGGAGGCCAGCATCTCCCTTACCCACAGGGACGAGACCGCCCCAGGGTAGAGGGTGCCCCGTAAGCGTGGGTGAGGCGCTTTACCCCTGGGGAGGGCAAGGCCCCTGCCAATGAGGGGGCGGTGCCCACCGGCGTATGCCCTGAGCGCCTGTCCGCTCCGCCAGGGTGCGCAGGGAGATGCCCAGCACAGGGTGCACCAGGTCCGGGGCCAGGTCGCACAGGGGCACCAGCACGAAGGCCCTGTCCGCCAAACGGGGGTGCGGGACCACCAGCCTCGGCGAGGCGATAATCCGCTCGCCGTAGAGCAGGATATCTATATCAAGGGTGCGGGGGGCATTGGGAAAGGGGCGGGTGCGCCCCTCTTCCTCTTCTATAGCCAAGCAGGTGTCCAGGAGGCCGAAAGGGTCAAGGGAGGTCTGCACGCAGGCCACCATGTTCAGGAAAGGCGGTTGAGCGCTGTAGCCCCAGGGGGTGGTTTCATACACGGCGGAAAGGGCGACCATGCGCACCGCCCGCCTTTCCAAATGGAGCACACCCCGCCGAAGGTGGGCCTCCCGGTCGCCCAGGTTAGACCCCAACCCCAGGTAAGCCAGGGTCATGGCCCCCCCGGCCGTCGCCAGCCTCGCACTACCGCATCGGCCATTCGGGCCACCCGCACCATGGCTTTCACATCGTGCACCCGCACAATATCGGCGCCTCTGGCAATGGCCAGGGCAACCGTTGCAGCGGTGCCTTCTAAGCGCTCGTGCACGGGCAGGCCCAGCACCAGGCCGATGGTGTGCTTCCGGGAGGTGCCGATAAGCACTGGACGCCCCAGAGCAGAACGCACCTCGTCCAGGCGACGCAACACCTCCAGGTTCTGCTCCGCCCGTTTTCCGAAGCCCCAGCCGGGGTCCACGATAATGTTCTCCCGGCGCATCCCCGCCTTAAGGGCCAAATCCACACGCACCCTTAGGCCCAGGATAATGTCCGCCAGGAGGTCCCGATACTCGTAGCCGTGCTGGTTATGGGTGAGCACCGCCGGCACCCCGGCCTCAGCCACCACCCGTGCCATCTGGGGGTCGGCGGTGAAGCCCCACACATCGTTGACCAGGGATGCCCCCTCCGCCAGGGCCTGACGGGCCACCTCCGCCTTGGAGGTGTCTATGCTGATGGGCACCTTCAGCACCTGGGCCAACCTCCGCACCACAGGGAGCACCCGTCTCAACTCCTCCTCCACAGGCACGGGGCGCACATCCGGATAGACCTGGGGAGGGCGAGAGGATTCCCCCCCTACATCAATGATGTCTGCCCCCTCCGCCTCCATGGCCAGGGCACGCTCCACCGCCCTCTCCACATCGGAGATGCCGTCGCCGGAGAAGGAATCGGGGGAGAGGTTGAGGATGCCCATCACATAGGTGCGTTCCCCCCAACGGAAGGGCCTCCCGCCGATAAGCGTGGTGCCCAAATCGGCCTGCTGCAGCATAGCACCCCTTCCATCCTACCAGATGGGGGAAAGTAAGCCAGTATCATAACAACAGGAGGCTTCTTGCACAGCGTGGCCTTGGATACGGGAGGTGAGCATGGCCCCCACCTTCTCCCTTGACCCAGAGGTCCTCTCGGGCGACACCGCCGATGTCTACTTCCAGCGCACCATTAGCGTGCTCAAGAGGGCGGGCATCAACCCGGTGGTAACCATGGAGTTCTTCCCCCAGAGGGACGGCATCCTGTGCGGGATGCGAGAAGCCCTCGCCCTCCTGGAAGCAGTGCTCCCCAAAGAGGGGAGCGAGGTGTGGGCATTGGAGGAGGGAACGCCTATCCAGCGAAAAGAAGTGGCTTTGCGCATCAAGGCCCCCTACACCTCCTTCGGCCTTTATGAGACTGCCCTATGCGGAATCCTGGCCCATTGCACCGGCTGGGCCACGGCCGCTCGGGAGTGCGTGGAAGCAGCCAAGGGCATACCCGTCATCTCCTTCGGGGCCCGGCATGTGCACCCCCGGGTCGCTGCGGTCATGGACTACGCCGCCGTGGTGGGGGGGTGCACAGCGTGCTCCTCCATCGCAGGGGCACGCCTGGCGGGCGTGGTGGCAGCAGGCACTATGCCCCACGCCTTTATCCTGTGCGTGGGAGACACGGTGCGGGCGGTAGAGTTGTTTGACCAGATCCTGCCTCCGGATGTGCCCCGCATCGCCCTGGTGGACACCTTTAAGGATGAGGTCGAGGAGAGCGTGCGGGTGGCCCAGGCCCTGGGGAGCCGTTTGCAAGGGGTGCGTCTGGACACGCCTGTGGAGCGGGGGCGGGTAACTATAGAGTTGGTAAAGGAGGTGAGGGCCCACCTTGACCTGCACGGTTTCCCCCATGTGCAGATCGTGGTGAGCGGGGGGCTAAACCCGGAGCGCATCCGTGCCTTTGTGGAGGCGGGTGCGCCGGTGAACGCCTTCGGGGTAGGGGGTTATATCACCTCTGCGCCCCCTAACGACTTCACCGCCGACATCCACGAGGTAGAGGGCCGGCCCGTGGCCAAGCGGGGGCGCATCCCAGGGATTACCCCCAACCCCCGCCTGAAGCGCATATGGTAGATGCCCCTGTCCCTGCTACAGAGGGGGGCGACAGCCCAGGTAGGGGCGGAAGCACTTACAACGGCTCCCATCGGTCCCCAAGACGGCGCATGATGCCGGCCATGGTGGTATACTCCATCTCCTCTAGAGGGAGGCGATGAGGTTCAAAGGGGCCATGCCGACGGAGCATATTGGCCAGGAGGTTGGCCTCCTGCCGGGCAAGGTCAAAGGCGGGGTCGTCAAAGAGGTCCCGGGGGCCTACCAGATGCCCCTCCGCCAACTGGAAGCCGGCAGCGATGACCCTGGGGGGGCCGTCAAAACGGGAGGGGGTGGCGTCCCTGAAGGAGGTGGGCATAAGGGGGCCATGGTGGCTCCCCCGCATCCACCCCTCTACGATGAAGGGATGGGCGAAAGGTTCCAGCACCTCCCCCACCGCCGGAAAGTTCCCTTGGCACCGCACCACCAGCACCGGGTCGTCCTTGCCCACATAGCGCCCTGCAATCTCCGCTAGGCGCTCGGTGGAGGAGACGGCCGCGATCTCCCCTGTCGCCCGATTGAAGACCCGCTTCACTGCATACCGAGAGGGGGCCCCCATGAACATCAGCATGTCGTAGATTTCCGCGGGGGCGTTGAGGGTGATCTTCTTGTGGGCCTTCACATCCTGAATCTCGAAGGCGAAGCCCCGGTGCAGACTCTCGGCAATGACTAGCCCCGCGGTGTTGAAGGGGTCGGCGAACATCTTGTAAAGGGGGAGGTTCCACGCCCCCGCCGAGGTCTTGTCCGCCATAAAGACGATAACCGGTTCCGAGGGGCGCTCCTCCATCTCCATCTCCGCCAGGCCCGGCCCCATCCCTCGGATATTGCCCGAGAAGGCGTCGCTCAGTATGTCTTGCCCAGCCCCGTAGAGTTTCAGGCGTTTGGCAACCGCCGTGCCTGCCTTGAACACCTCAAAAGCCAGTTGGTGCACCTCAGGGTTATCTTCCCCACGGGTGTGGGTCATAACCAGTTGCAGGTCGTCCCCACACGCCAGCACCTTATAGTCAATCAGGGTGCCCCGACGCCGCGCTTGCTCCAGCATCTCCTGGGCGGTGCTCACCAGGTCCGGATGAATGCTGGAATGTCCCACAAACCCCCCGATATCCGCCTTGATGACGCTCAGCGTGATGCGCATAGAACCTCCTTTCCCCTTATCTTGGGCAGGCTAGGAAGGTGCCGAAGCGAACGACGGGTATCCGCACCCAGGGAAACCGACAAGGGCTCACACCCCGGCGGGAGGCTGGTATTCCCCCCACTCCTCCCGGAGCACCTGCATAATCTCCCCCAGGGTGGCATACTGGCGCACGGCGTCCAGGATATAGGGCATGAGGTTCTGGGTGCCCCGGGCCGCCTTACGCAAGGCCTGGAGGGCGCGCTGAACCTCCCGCTGGGAGCGGGTGCGCCGGACAGTATTGAGGCGCTCCAGGTGGCGCTTCTCCCCTTCCTTATCGACCCGCAGGAGGGGGATTTCCAGGCGCTCTTCCACCTGGAAGGCGTTGACCCCCACGATGATGCGCTTCCTCTCCTCCACCTCCCGCTGATAACGGTAGGAGGCGTCGGCTATCTCCCGGAGGAAGAAGCCGTTGTCAATACACGCCAGCACCCCACCCAGGTCGTCAATACGCCGGAAATAGTCGTGGGCCGCCTGCTCCATGCGGTTGGTCAGGTCTTCCACAAAGTAACTGCCCCCCAGGGGGTCAACGGTGTTGGCCACGCCTGTCTCGTAGGCGATGACCTGCTGGGTGCGCAGGGCCAACAGCACCGCCTTTTCCGAAGGCAGTGCCCAGGCCTCATCCAGGGAGTTGGTGTGGAGGGATTGGGTGCCCCCCAGCACCGCAGCCAGGGCCTGGATGGCAACTCGGATAATGTTCACCTCGGGCTGTTGGGCAGT
>BEHZ01000100.1 GCA_002923335.1 bacterium HR23
AGCCCCGCCACAAAACCCGTAGAGACTAACCCCCTGGGGCGATAACGGGCCAGGGCCTGCACCGCTCTCTCCACGCCCTTTCGCCCCACTCCCATGAGGGCCAGCACGAGCCGGCGCTCCGCCGACCTATACACCGGTATCCCCCCCTCCTCCCACTGCTCCCAGCGCCGAAGAGAGGTCAGAATCTTGCGTATCTCCGTCTCCAGGGCAGCGACCACCGCCAGCATCCTAACTGGCTCCAATGCCGCTACGGTTCACCAGCATCCCATACAGCATAGCCGCCATATCCCGAGGGTTGCGCAAGGCCCCAAAAATGGTGGCAGACTCGAAACCGCAGTGCATCATGCAGTTGGCACAGCGGGGGTCTTTGCCCACGCCATACTTCTCCCACAGGGCATCGCTGAACAACTCGTTGACATCCTGGGTGTGGCTGTCGGCAAGGGGATAGCAGGGTTTACGCCACCCCAGAATAGTATAAGTGGGGTTAGACCAAGCAGTGCACTGATACCATCGCTCCCCCCGCAGGAAGGAGAGGTAGAGAGGGTTGTTGTAGAAACGGAATCGGCGAACCTTGTCGGGGGCCAGGATGCGCTTGAACACCTCTATAGACTCTTGGCGCTTCAAGAAGACCTCTTGGTTGGGCACCATCTGGAAGTCGTAGCCCGCCGAGAGCATAATCCCCTCAAACCCCATCTGGGTAACGGTTTCAAAGAGTTCGTAGAGGTCTTCGGCGTTACTGCCCTTGAAAAGAGTTGTATTGGAGCAGACACGGTAGCCACGCTCCAGGGCAGTCTTCGCCGCCCGCATGGCGATGCGCCACACACCCCGCCGGGCGACGGAGCGGTCGTGTTGCTCCTCCATCCCGTCCAGGTGGAGGACCCAGCACAAATATTTGGAGGGGGGCACCTTCTGCATCACCTTCTCCAGCAGAAGGCCATTGGTGCAACAGAAGACAAAATATTTCCGGCGCACCAGTTCGCCCAGCAGTTCAGGGAGATGAGGATACATGGTCGGCTCCCCCCCAGCGATGGAGACGATGGGGGCGCCGGAGGCCTCTACCGCCTGCAGGCACTCCTCCAGGGAAAGCATGCGGTGGAGCACCGGCTCATACTCTCGGATGCGCCCACACCCTTCACAGGTCAGGTTGCAGGCCTCCAGGGGTTCCAGCATGGTAACCAAGGGGAAACGCCGACGCCCCTTCAGCCGTTGGGTGATGATGTAGGCGAAGAGGCGGGTGCCCAGTTCCGCCGGCCGTTTGGGGCGCACAGGGCGCGCGGGCCGAAAGAGGCGCAGGGCCTCCTCGGCCGTGTTGACCTTGGGCGTGGGTTTGGCAGGAGCCGGTCGCACGGTTATGGTCACAGTTTCCCCCCCTACTGCTGGCGATAGACGATGAAATGGGCCAGTTCTTCCAGGTCAGCAACGGCCCAGACCGGAAGCACCGGGCGGGCCAGATGCACCGCCTCCCGGCAGAAGCCCTCGGCGGTCTGCTGGGCGTGACGGCGGGCAGCGACTGCGTCCAGCACCTCCAACACCTGGGCAACCTCGGCGGGGCCAAGGGCCTCCTGCTGGTAGCACCACCGTAGACGCTCCGCCAGGGGCGCAGGGGCGTTCTGCAGGGCATACACGATAGGGAAGGACTTCTTCCGGCGGAGGATATCGGCGCCTGCCGCCTTGCCCGTCTGGGCCGGTTGCCCCCAGATGCCCAGCACATCGTCCTGAACCTGGAAACCCAGGCCCAGCAGACGCCCCGCGCGGTGCAGGGTCTCCACCGCCTCACGAGGCGCCCCGCCCACGAGCGCCCCCAGTCCCAACGACGCCCCCAGCAGGGCAGCCGTCTTCTTGGACACCATGTGCAGATAGTCCTGCACCGTGATGTCCATCCGCCTCTCGTAACTGAGATCCAGCACCTGGCCCTCTATCATCTCCAGGTAGCCTGAGGTAAGGCAGTGTGCTGCCTGCAGGGCGACCTCTGCGGGCACACCTTCCCAGTGTAGTCGAAGGAGGGCCAGGTCGGCCAGGGTGCGCAGAGCGTTGCCGGCGGTCAGGGCCTTGTTCACCCCCCAGACGGCCCACACCGTTGGGCGGTGTCTCCGCTCCCGGTCGCCATCCTGGATGTCGTCGTGAATAAGGGAGAAGTTATGGATGCCCTCCAGGGCAACGGCCGTCGGGAGGGCACGCTGGGGGGGCGCCCCCACCGCCTCGCAGGCGAAGAGACAGAGGGTTGGGCGGAGGGCCTTCCCGTGTTCGGCGGTGATAGGGTTGCCAAGGGGGTCTACCCAGCCCATGTGGTAGCGCAAGGGCAGGAGCAGGGCCTCGTCGGCCCCCCCAATGGCCTCCTGCAGGGCAGGCCCCAACAGCCCCTGGTATGCCCCCAGGAGACGAGGCACCTTGGGCTTCACCTCTGCGCCCGCCACAGGTCTCCTCCCCTACAGGAAGGCGGCACTGCGCTCGGGGGTAATGCTAGCATCGGATAACGATGGTGTCAAGGGCAGGGGTGCCTTGCCAAGCCCCTGGGGGTGGGATATCATAAGGATGATGCACTTCCCACCTTGGGGCGCATTCGTCTAGCGGCCCAGGACGCCACCCTCTCAAGGTGGAGATCGCGGGTTCGAATCCCGCATGCGCCACCACTTTTCTCTATCTACGGCGATACGCGGGCGAACCCCCGGGAGGCGGTCGGGATGAACAAGCCACCAGTAGACAACTTTTACCGTGCAGACCCCCTGCTGGGCAGGCTCCTGCATCGCACTATCGGTCCAGAGGACGTGTCGGCCCTGGAGCCTGTGCTGGACACCTACGGCGCTCTCTGCGCTGGCCCCTTTGACCGGGAGGCCTGGATAACCGACCGCCTCCGTCCTCCTCTGCTGGTGGCCCACGACCCCCAGGGCAGACCTGCCAACCAGGTAGTGCTCCACCCCGGCTTTGAAGAGACCCTGCGCCGCTCCTGTCAGATGGGCATCATCGCTGGCAACTATCGGGCGGATGTGCTGGGGCGACGCCTGCCCTATACCGGCACTTACACCATGGCCTACCTCCTAGGACACTGCGATGTGGGGGCACGGTGCATCCTCTCCCTCACGGGGGGCACTGCTCTGGTGGTGAGCAAGTTCGCCCCCCAGCCCCTGCGGGAGCGCTACCTGCCCCACCTGGTGAGCACCGGCGCTCCCCCCATTTACTACGGAGGCACCTTCTTTACCGAACAGCAGGGAGGCTCAGACCTGGGGGCCAACACCACCACCGCCCGCCGGGAGGAAGGTTCCTGGCGTCTCTACGGTGAAAAGTGGTTCTGCTCCAACGCCGGCGCCGACATCGCCCTGGTAACCGCCCGTCCCGAGGGTGCACCCCCCGGGGTGCGAGGCCTCGCCCTCTTCCTCCTCCCCCGCCGACGGGACGACGGCTCCCCAAATCGCTATATTATTCGCCGCCTCAAGGACAAGATGGGCACCATCAGCGTGCCCACCGGCGAAATCCTCCTGGAAGGGGCCGAAGCCCACCTCATCGCCGGTCCGGGGGACGGGATTAAGCGGGCTATGGAGGCGGTGAACTTCTCCCGTCTAGATGTGGCCCTGGGGTCCCTGGGCCTCCTCCAGCGGGCCATCCTGGAGGCTACCGCCTTCGCCCGGGAGCGCACCGCCTTCGGACGGCGTGTGCAGGACTTCCCTATGGTGCAGGAGACCCTGCTGGACCTCATGGCGGAGCACTCCACTACCCTTGCCTTCACCTTTCGGGCACTCCACGCCTTTGACCAGGTGCATTTCTACGGCGAGGGAGACGAGGTCCTCATGCGCCTGCTGGCCCACCTGGTCAAGTATCGCTCCTCCGAGGTGGCATCCCAGGGCACGGTGCGGGCCATGCAGGTTATCGGCGGTAACGCCTATGTGGAGGAGTCGCCCCTCCCCCGCTTGGTGCGGGATGCGCTGGTGATGCCCATCTGGGAGGGCACCTCCAATGTGCAGGCGTGGCAGGCCCTGCGCCTCATGGCCGACAAGAAGGCCCACCTTCCCTTGCTGGAAGACCTGCGGGAGACCTTGCACCGCTTGCCGACTCCCGCCCTTCAGAAGGAGAGGGAGACTATCCAGGCCCACCTGCACCACTTGGAGAAGGCCATCGCCCAGGGCACAGCCGATGCCCGCTGGGGCGAAGCCCACGCCCGCCGTCTGGCCGATTACCTGTGCGATTTGGCCTCGGCCACCTATCTCCTTGCCCAGGTGGACGATACACCCCTGGGTAAGCGTCTGGGGGCTTTGGCCCGCTGGTTCCTCCAGAAGCGCCTTGGCCCCGGCGTCCGCCCCCTCCCCGAGGCGTGGGCGGAGCACCCTGGGCCTCTCTGGGACGAGGTTAGCGCCCCGTAAGGCGCAGGCGCACCGGGCTCCCCACCTTGACCCCCAGGGCCTCCCCCGCGCTGGCCCCCCGCCTGGCTATCTCCAGCCAGCCGTGGCTCTCCACATGGGCCGTCCATTCCCCCTCGGCGTAGGCTCCCGCCAACCCTTGCCAGCACAGTCCCCCTACTTCCACCAGCACCGCCTGCGGGTCTACCCCTTCCAGATGCCCGGCGTGGACGCTTGTGAGCAGGTTGCCGAAGCGGTCTATGTGCAACACCACCCCCTCCAGCACACCCTGCTCCCACACTGGCTCCGGAACCCAGAGGCATACCAAGTCGGCGACCGGAGGGCCAAACTCATGGGGAGGCTTCCCATTGGCCAGCCACCCGGCGCACGGCCCAAAGATATCCCTTCCGTGGAATGTCCGGCTCACAGGATGGCGGAACCAGCGGGCCTCAGTAAGGGCATAGGCTGAGATGCCTGAAGGCAATGGCAAACGCACCGGGGCGAGGAAAGGATGCACATCCTTCCCCATGGGGGGCAGGAAAGGGCGAAGGACATAGGTGAACAGGCCGTTATCAGGGCCGACAAACAGCGCCTCAGGGGTTGCCAGCACAATCGGGAGCCGGGCGGTGCCCACGCCCGGGTCCACCACCGCTAGGTGCACTGTTCCCGGCGGAAAACTGCGCCACACCATCCCCAAGAGGAAGGCCCCAGCGTGCACATCCCCCGGAGGCACCTGGTGCGTCAGGTCTATCACCTCTGCCTGGGGGCAAATGGCCCGAATAACCCCCTTCACCTCCCCGGCGTAGGGCTCCCTTGTCCCATAGTCCGTAAGGAAGGTAATAAGGGGAGGCATCACGAGCGGCGGGGGAGGTAGTCTTCCCGGGGTGGGCTGAAGATGTCAATGGCCCGTGCCTGGCCCCGCAC
This sequence comes from bacterium HR23, assembly GCA_002923335.1. Taxonomy (GTDB): domain Bacteria; phylum Chloroflexota; class Dehalococcoidia; order Lucifugimonadales; family HRBIN23; genus HRBIN23. The sequence continues at coordinate 5,253 of BEHZ01000100.1, forward strand.
CTGCACCACCCGATGAGGCACCCCCGACGGTATCACATACACATCCCCGGGGCGGAGCCATCGGCGCACGCCCCCCACTTCAAACTCAAACTCCCCGCTCACCACATACCCCGCCTGCTCGTGGGGATGGGTGTGGGCCTCCATAGACACCCCCTCTTGCATATCCACTACCGATACCATCACCCTCTGCCCGCTGGCGATGCGGGCGGTAATGCCGGGGAACAACTGCCGGGCCTCCAGTTCTGAAAGGGTGTAGAAATACACCGCTCCACCTCCTTATGTGGAAGTAGCCTGCGCTGTGGCCCCCAGACGGCGTTTGGCCTGCTCATCGGCCAGGGAGAGGACGGCAGCGATGGTATCGTGGATGGGTGTGGGCACACCCGCCTGCTTCCCAAACCTACTCACTGCCCCACTGAGGGCTCCCACCTCCAACCGTCTCCCCTGCAGAAGGTCCACCTGCATACTGGAGAGGGCCTCCTTGCGGAAGCGATAGGTTATTTCTAGGGTGCGGGGGACGATGTCGGGCTCCAACGGGATACCCAGGGCACGGGCCACTTGCTCTACTTCCCGCATAGCCCGCACAAAGATGTCCCGGGTGGGGCCGAACTCCATCCACTCGCCGATAGGCGTGCGGGCCAGGCACGCCACCCCACTCATGGAGGCGATGAACACCAACTTGCTCCACAGTTCCTTCCGCAGGGCTGTGGTGAAGACTGCCTCTATCCCCGCCTGACGAAAGGCTTCCTCCAAGCGGTGCCCACGGGGGCTGTCCTGCTCGTCCATTTCCCCAAAGACCACCCGACACAATGGCCCCGCCTGGGCGATCACCCCCGGCTCTTTTATCTTGCTCTCTATATACACCACCCCCGCCATAACCCGCCGAATGCCGTAAACCGCCGATAGCTGCTCTCCGTTGTCCACACCGTTCTGGAGGGTGAGCACCACGCTCTCCGGCCCCATAAGGGGGGCGATGGCGGGGATGGCTTCGGGATTGTTGTAGGTCTTCACGCAAAAGAGCGCCAGG
>BEHZ01000101.1 GCA_002923335.1 bacterium HR23
CGGTGGGCCGGAGCGGTGCCTCGCCTCATTCTTCCGTAATCCACGGGTCCAGACTGCGGGGCCAGTCCACGATCTCCTCCGGGCGAAAGAAGAGGGCGCACTCCCGGCGGGCAGTCTCTACAGAATCGGAGCCGTGAATCAGGTTGCGTGCCGTGTCCAGACCCAGGTCCCCACGGATAGTCCCCGGCCCGGCTTGGCGGGGGTCCGGCTTCCCCATGAGGGCCCGCACCACCTGCACCGCCCCCTTCCCCTTCCAAACCATCGCCACCACAGGTGCCGAGGTGATGAAACGCACCAGGCCCAGGAAAAAGGGCTTGCCCACATGCTCGGCGTAGTGCTGGCGTGCCATAGCCTCGTCCAACTGCACGAGTTTGATGGCCACCAGTTTCAGCCCCCGCCGTTCCAAACGGCTGATGATCTCCCCCACCAGGCCCCTCTGCAGGCCGTCGGGCTTGATAAGCACCAATGTCCGCTCCTGGTGTCCGCTCACGCTTTTCCCTCCTTCACGGCGCTGTGCGCAGGGCGGTCGGTCCGATACTGGGCGGACGCAGGTAACGGGGCTGAAGCGTCGCCACGGGGTCTGCCTCCCCCCGGCCGAGACGCTCCTGCCCCAGGCGAGCCAGCGCAAGGGCGTGCCGTGTAGGGGGCGGGCGCGCCACCAGCATGGCTTTCCCCGCCAGGGCGATGCCCAGGGAGTGGCGATAGGCCCACGCCCCTTCTCCGCATACCACTGCCCCCGGCGGGAGCAGGGCGGGCATCTCTTCTACCCTGTTCACCCTTTCCCCTTCCACCTGGGGGAAGAGAGCCCACGCCACCAGCCCCCGTCCCAGGTCCAGGAGGGGGCACAGGGGCACCGTGTCCACGCCCAGGGACATGGCCTCCACCGCCAGCGTGCCGATGCCCACCAGGGGCAGGCCCCTGCCCAACGCCAGCCCTTTAGCGAAACCCAACCCCACCCGCAGGGCGCTGAAACTCCCCGGCCCCAAAGCCACCACAATGCCGGTAAGGTGCTCCAGGGTCATCCCTGCCCGCTCCAGGAGGGCGTGAACGGCCGGAGCCAGTTCCGCCGAGTGGTTCTGAGGCGAGTGCCACGCCAGTTCCCACCCCCGCCCTTCAGGGGTCAAGAGGGCTACCCCCGCCCAACGGGTAGAGGTATCTATGGCGAGGACGACCATCGCCGGGCGCACTCCTTGAGGGCGTCCTGGGCACGGGCGAGCCACGCCTTGCCCCGTGCCCCCACTCCGCTGATGTGCAACCGACGCACGGTGTCCCCTTCCCAGAAGAGACGGACCAGCAGGTAGTCCTGGACGAAGGCGTGCAACACCCGCTCCGCCCATTCCACAACGGTAACCCCTTCGCCACCCACCCACTCCTCCAGGCCGATGTCCAGCGCCTCATCCCCACTCCCGACGCGATAGAGGTCCACGTGATAAACAGGGAGGCGACCCCGATACTGGTGCACCAGGACAAAGGTGGGCGAACGAGCCGGTTCGGGGACGCCTAGACCACGGCACAAGCCCTGCACTAAGGTCGTCTTCCCGGCCCCCAACTCCCCCACCAGCAGGAGCAGGTCGCCCGCCTGGGCGTAGCGCCCTAGGATGTCCCCCACCTCCCGGGTCGCCTCAGGGGATGGACAGCGTATCTCCAGTTGGGTCATGGACGGCGCAGATGGTCCCACCCGCCGAGGGCCACCGGCACCTCCTCCCCCGATTCCGTCAGCACCTGCACCTCCCCCGCTGGCCCCTCCACCACCCTTCCGATGAGGGAGGCGCTGGGGAGGAGGGCCACCACCCGTTCCACCAGAGTCGGTGGCCCGGTGAAAAGCAGTTCATAATCCTCCCCCCCGCTCAGGGCGAGGACATAGGCGTCCTGGGGGAATGCCTGGCGCACCGCCGGATGGACGGGGACACGGGCCAAGGTGATCTGGGCCGAGATACCACTGGCCTGGCAGAGTTTCCGCAAGTCGTCTACCAGCCCATCGCTGATGTCTATGGCACAACGGATGCCCTCCCGTGCCAACAAACGCCCCTCGGCCACTCTGGGCTTGGGGAGGAAGTGAGCCTCGTGCAGGGCGGAGCGCACCTCCGCCGGGAGGGGGATGGGGTGCTCCTGCAGGCGCAAGCCCCCCGCCGATGCCCCCAGGGGGCCGGTAACCGCAATGGCATCCCCCGAACGGGCGGTAGAGCGCAAGAGCAGGGGCAAATCCGTAACGCCCGTCATAGCGACCGTGATGAAGAGCATGGGCGAGCGGACGATATCGCCCCCCGCTATCACCCCACCATAGCGGGACAAAGCCGAGAGCATGCCCCGATAGAGGTCGTCCACCCAGGCGACGGGCACATCCGGGGGCAGGCCCAGGGTTACCAGAGCGTATTGGGGCAAGGCACCCATGGCGGATACATCGCTCAGGTTCACCGCCATAGCCTTCCACCCTACTTCCCAGGGGGAGGCGTGGGCAAAGCGGAAGTGGACGCCGTCCACAAGGGTATCGGTGGTGAACACCTGCACCAGGGAGCCGGCCTGCCACGCAGCAGCGTCGTCCCCTATGCCCACCAGAAGGGGGGTGGCCAGGTGGTCGGGGAGAGAAAGGGGGCATCCCTCCCGCTGCACCAGCCGGGCCAGACGCTCAATCAGAGGGAACTCACCCAGGGCGCTCACCTGCACGGCCTATCCCCCTACCCACGGCCCCTAAAGGCCCGGGCCACTAGGTCACCCCAGGCCGGGAGGCGCCACGGGCGAAGGGGAAACGGAAAACGGCGATCACCTCCCGGCTCCGCAGGAAGCCCACATAGATGACCACGATACCCAGCAGCAGGGCGAGGGTATGCGCCTGGGGGAAGTTGAAGCGCTCCAAGGTTCCCCCGGCTGCCGAGAGAAAAGCCCCCAGGGCGATAAGCACACTGGAGACCACCCGATACCCCGCCTGGCGACGCTGGGCAAAGACAACCGCCGAGTAAACCGCTCCCCCAATAAGGGCAAGAGAGCCCGCCGTGTTCAGAAAGGCGGTAAGAGCGCCCACACCTGCCGGGAAGTAGCGCATCCCCGTCTGGGGGTCTACGCTGGCAAGGGCTTGCCCATAGAGGTGCCGCAGGTCTGCGCCCGTCTGCAAGGGCGTAACCAGGGCCAGGACCGCACCCACCACCGTGAGCACTACCAGCCCACCGAATATCCCGTGGGCTACTGGGCGGGGGGCGTGCAGGTAAAGCGTCCCCATGCCCAGATAGGCTGCCACCAGCATCCCCCCCGTGATATACCAAAGGCGGAAAACCACTTCCCCCGTTACTCCCAGTTGCCAGAGGCCCTGGAGAAGGCTGGCCAGGCCATAGAGGCCCATCCCCAAGGCCCATATCCCCTGGTAGGGGCGTCGGCGCTCAAGGAACTGATCCACCAGAGAGAGGGTGAAGAACAGAGCGATGGCAGTAGTCGCAAAAGGAACGGCGACCATGCGCTCCTCCTGTAAGCCCATCCTACCTGGGGCATCCTTTCTTTGCAAGGCCCCAGCGCCTCCCTCCGCAAGGGCAGAAGGGCAAAGAAGCGCCCTGCCTTCCACCGGGGAAAGGCCGTAAGGAAACCACCGCAGGGCTTGTCCTGTCCTCTCGGGGTGGCCTATAATGGCAACGCCACTTGTGTCAGGAGGGAGGAAAGCATGGAGCCGGTGCCGCTGTGCTACTTCCAGGGGAAGTTTGTCCCTGTGCACGAGGCCAAAGTAGGCGTTATGACCCACGCCTTGCACTACGGCACCGCCGTCTTTGAAGGCATCCGTGGCAACTGGAACCCGGATGCAGGCGCTATTTACATCTTCCGCCCTAAAGAGCACTACCAGCGTTTCCTGGACGGATGTAAGGTGCTCCGCATCCGTCTCCCCTTCAGCGCCGATGACCTGGTGCGCCTTACGGTGGAACTGGTGGAGCGCATGGGCTTTCGGGAGGACCTCTACATCCGCCCCCTGGCCTTCAAATCCGCACAAAAGGTCGCCAATCTGAAACTCCACGAACTGGAAGACGACTTCGCCCTCATGGCGGTGCCCTTCGGCAAATACCTGGAGGCCGGCCTGCTGAAGTGTATCACCGCCTCCTGGCGGCGGATGGACGAGACCATGATCCCCCCACGGGTCAAGATAGCGGGTCTTTATGTCAACTCCATCCTGGCGAAGACCGACGCCGTCCTGGGGGGCTACGACGAGGCCATCCTCCTGAACCAGGATGGGCACGTGGCGGAGGGCTCCGGCGAGAACCTGTTCATCGTGAAGGATGGACGCCTTATCACACCCCCGTTGTATAACAACATCCTCGGAGGGATTACCCGAGACACGGTGATAGAACTGGCTCGGGAGGAGTTGGGGCTGGAGGTGATGGAGCGCCCCATTGGGCGGGCGGAACTCTACCTGGCCGACGAGGTATTCCTGACGGGAACCGCAGCCCATCTGACCCCTGTGGGGGAAATTGACCACCGCCCTATCGGCGTCAACCCCCCTGGCCCTGTTACTCGCTCCCTCCAGGACCTCTACTTCAAGGTGATACGAGGGCAAATCCCCAGATATATGCGCTGGTGCGTGCCCGCCGTCCCGGCCGGGCAGACGGCCAAGCGGTAGGAGGAGCAATGTCCGTCTGGCTGTGGATGGAGGCTCTGGGCACCGCCTACCTGGTGGGCTCTCTCCCTACCGCCTACCTGGCGGGGCGCTGGGCGAGAGGCTTGGACATCCGCCGGCTGGGAGACGGCAACCCGGGAGCAGCCAATGTGTGGCGAGAGGTAGGGCCCCTGGAGGGCACGGTGGTTGCCCTGGTAGATGTGGGCAAAGGTGCAGGAGCCGTCTTCCTGGCGTCCCTTTTGACGGGAAGCATCATCGGGCAGATGCTGGCTGGGGGGCTGGCGGTGGTGGGCCACAACTGGTCCGCCTTCCTGCGCTTCCAGGGGGGGCGAGGCGCAGCCACCACCCTGGGGGTTCTGCTGGTCCTCCTGCCCCGGGCCACCTTCCCCCTTCTGGCCCTGGCACTTATCCCCTTCTTCCTTACCCGTAGCGTTACCACTGCTCTGGCCTTTGTCTACATCCCTTTGCCCCTACTGGCCTGGTGGTCCGGTGCATCGGTCGGGGTGGTGGTCTTCAGCGTCGCCCTGCCGATTTTGGTGGGGGTTACCCACGCACTGCGGGCACACGAAGGGTTGCCATCCCAGGGGAGGGAGGTGCAGACCCTGCGCTAGACGGAGGTTCGCTATGCCCGCTCTCGCAGGCGACTACTTCATCTTCGTTTTCCTGGCAAGCCTGGGGGTGGTGCAGATCGCCAGCGCCTACGCCGGCCTGTGGGGCCTGCTTTTCCTGCGGAGCCGGTGGTCCTCCGCTGTGGTAGGGCTGGGTCTGGTAGGGATGGGCTTCGCCTGGTTCTTCGCCCCCGGCCCCCGCCATATCCCCGACACCGAGGGCGGCCTGGACGGCAACGCCCAGGCGCTGGTGTTCACCCTCGCCGCGGGGACGGCGGTGCTGTTCACCCTCCTGTTCGCTTCCTTCGCCAACGCCCGTTTCCTGCACCCCCGGGAGATACCCCCGGAGGGGCTGGAGGCCCTGCGGGAGGCCACCTATCTGCAAGCCCTGAGGAGGTCGCTGAGCGCATGGTGGAGAGGCTCCAGGCCCTGGATGCGCAACTGGTCCTCCGGCTCAACGGGTGGGTAGGCCACTGGCCCTGGGCAGACCGCCTGGCCCAATACCTCGCCAGCGACTACCTCGTGCCCGTTTCCCTGGCCCTGCTCCTGCTGGGGATGTGGTTCGCTCCCCGGGACCCGGCTGTCCGGGAGCGCCACCAGAAGGCGGTCTTCCGGAGCCTGCTGGGCACCGGCTTCAGCAGTCTGGCGGTGCTCATCCTCAACCATTACTTCTTCCGTCCCCGTCCCTTCCACCTCTACGAGGTGCGCCTGCTCTTCTATCCCCCTACCGATTCCTCTTTCCCTTCCAATGCAGCGGCGGTAGGATTTGGGCTGGCCTTCGGCATCCTGCTCACCAATCGCCCCTTGGGGGCCTTCGCCCTGGTGCTGGCCTCCCTGTGGGGTCTGGCTCGGGTGTATGCGGGCGTCCATTTCCCCTCGGACATCGTGGGGGGAGCGTTGCTGGCGGTAGCGGTTACCTCCCTGGTAGCCCTGGCCCTGCGCCTCTCGGAGCCCCTCCCCAGCCGAGTGCTTCGGGCGGTGCGGTTCCTCCACTTAGCGTAAACAA
>BEHZ01000102.1 GCA_002923335.1 bacterium HR23
AGCACCGCCACGGCCCCATCGGCTCGGTGCACCTCTACTTCACGACCGCTACGCACGGTTTGAGGAACCCCCCTCCCCTGGCCTGGAGAGTTAGGATGCCCTTTGCCGGCTTCCCCGCCCGCTGTGCCTTCACCCCTGTCCCCGCCCCCTTCTTTGGCCCCCTCCTGGAGGAGATAGACGACCCGGCGGAACTGAAGACCGCCTTGCGGGTGGTGCACCTGCTCTCCCAGAAGCGGGGGGCACAGCGCTTTGTCAGCCTTGCGGAACTGGCGGGCGACCTCCCCCTGGCCCGTGCCCTGCAGGGGTGTTCCACCCCCCTGGAGCAGGCCCTGGAGGCGTGCGTGCGCCGTGGGGTGCTGGTGGCGGTAGAGGTGGCCCAGGACGGTCGGCAGGAGCGCCTCTTCCTCCTGAACACCCCCCAGGGGCGGGTGCTGGCCCAACGCCTGGCCTCTGGCCAGGGGAAGGCGCCCACGGCTCACCCGCCCCCCCTGGAACGCCCCTCTCTGCCCCCCAACATCTACCGTCTGTATGAGGAGAACATCGGCGTGCTTACCCCTCTGGTAGCGGAACTGTTGAAGGATGCCGAGCAGACCTACCCGCCCCAGTGGATCGCCGACGCTATTCAGGAGGCGGTGCGCCAGAACCGCCGTTCCTGGAAGTATGTGGAGGCGGTCCTTCGGCGATGGGCACGGGAAGGGAAGGGGGCCTATGGAGCGACTGGGAGACCTGTTGAAAAAGGCAGGGGTGCCTCCCCCAGGGAACAGGGGCGCCGGCGAGGTTTCCCCATCTGAAGAGGGCGGATGTCCTCTCTGTGGGGGGCGGGGGTGGGTGAAATCCGACGCCCCCCTGGGCGATCCCAACTTCGGGAAGGTGGTGCCCTGCACCTGCAAGAGCCGCGTGGCGGTGGAGGAGCAGTATACCCGCCTGGTGCGCCTCAGCGGACTGGGAGCCTTGCGCCGGTGCACCTTTGCCTCCCTTGCCCCCCAGGGGCGTAGCGGACACCCGGAGGACCAACGGTGCTTCGCCCAGGCCCTGGAGGTGGCTAAGGCCTTCGCCGAAAGCCCCAGCGGTTGGCTGGTGCTCACCGGCCCCTCCGGTTCGGGGAAGACCCACCTGGCCGCCGCCATTGTGAACCGGTGCCTGGAGCGGGGGCAGGTGGCGGTTTACATCTCCACTCCCGACCTGCTGGACCGGCTGCGCTCTACCTTCGCCCCGTGGAACTCCGCCCCTTACGACACCCTCTTTGAGCAGGTGTGCACCGTGCCGGTGCTGGTGCTGGACGACTTGGGCGCCCATTCTGCTACCCCCTGGGCGGAAGAGAAACTCTTTCAGGTGCTCAACGCCCGCTGGCGGGACCAACTCCCCACGGTGGTGGTGCTTTCGGCCCCCCTTCCGCAAGTGGAGGAGCGCTTTCGCACCCGCCTCACCGACCCCCAGTTGAGCCGTGTCCTCACCCTGGGCGTCTGGGGGGAGAAGCCCTTCGCACGCCTCGCCCCTGAATGGGAGCATATGACCTTCGCCACCTTCCGTCTGGAGGGGAACAGGGCAACGGAGGCTCAGCGCCGTTCGCTGGAGGAGGCGTATCGTGCCGCCCGCGCCGTGGCCCAGGGCGCCCGGCAGTGGCTGGTGCTGATGGGCCCCCCCGGGTGCGGGAAAACCCATCTGGCAGTGGCCATCTACCAGGAGCGGTTGCGCCGCGGGGAGCCGGCCCTCATCGCCCGGGTGGCCGACCTGCTGGACTACTTGCGCTCGGCCTTTGCCCCGGAGAGCCGTGTCTCCTACGACCAACGCTTTGACGAGTTGCGCAACGCCCCCCTGCTCATCCTGGACGACCTGCCGGCCCAGGTGGAGACCCGCTGGTCAGCGGAGAAACTCCATCATCTCTTGCTCTATCGCTATGACCACCACCTGCCCACGGTGCTCACCATGTCCAGCGAGGAAGGGGAAGGGGGCGATATTCTGGCCAGCATCTCCCCGGCTCTGCGCAGTCGCCTGAAGGACCAGCGCCTCGTTACCCTGGTGCGCATGGACGCCCCCGACTATCGGGATAGGGCGCGCTCGGCGTCACGACACCATGGGAGGGAGCGATGAGCCAGCGTCCCTGTGTCTTTTGCGCTATCATCGCACGGCAGGAACCTGCCACCATCCGCTACGAGGACGAGCAGGTCGTTGTTTTTGACAACCGCCTGCGCTGGACGCCGGTCATGCTGTTGGTGGTGCCCAAACAGCACATGACCCAGGAGGAGATGTGGAGCAACGGCGTCATCGCCCACGTGGGGAGGGTGGCGGTGCAGATGGGGCAGACCTACTGCCCCAACGGCTACCGGATGCTCTCCAATGTGGGGTGGGATGCTATGCAAAGCCAGGAGCACGCCCACCTGCACGTGCTGGGCGGAATGCACCTGGGGCCCTACGCCTAGACCAGGCCACCTTGCTCCCCCGGCCTACGGACGCCGGAGAAAGTCCTCCACCCGCTTCCGCAGTTCCGGCTCCGTGAGGCGGGAACGCACTTCCTCCGGCAACGACGCCACAAGGGCCTGGTAGAGATCGGCCGCGGTCATGGGCTGGCCGTTGCCCGCCAGGCGCTGAAGGTGCTTGTCCACCTCGGTCAGCAACTCCTCCTGGGACCAGGAAAGATGAGGGAAGGGGATGACCTCTCGGATGGAGGGGGAGTTGGAGAAGAGCATGACCAGGCGGTCTATGCCCACCCCCAGGCCTCCCGTGGGGGGCATGCCGTATTCCATAGCCAGCAGGAAGTCCTCGTCCAGACGGTCAAACTCCTCGTCGCCGTAGCGCCGACGCAGTTCTTCCTGCTCCAGGAAGCGCTGGCGCTGGTCAATCGGGTCGTTCAGTTCGGTAAAGGCGTTGGCGATCTCCATGCCCCCGGCGAAGGCCTCAAAACGCTCCACATAGCGGGGGTTATCGGGTTTGCGCTTGGCCAGGGGCGACATCTCCACGGGGTAGTCTATCAGGAAGGTGGGCTGGAGGAGGAAAGGCTCCACCTTTTCCCCCAGGAGTTTGTCCACCAGTTTGCCCCAGGAGGCACGGGGGTCTACCGCAAGGCCGAGACGGCGCATCTGCTCCCCAAGGGTTTGAGGGTCAGAGGCGGTCTCCAGGTCTATGCCGGTGCGCTCCCGCACCGCATCCCGCAGGGAGAGGCGTTGCCAGGGCGGGGCCAGGTCTATCTTCCCATCCTTCCAGGGGATGCAGGTGGTGCCCAGCACCTCCTGGGCGACAGTGGAGACCATCTCCTCTACCATGCGCATCACAGTGTTGTAGTCGGCGTAGGCCTCGTAACTCTCCAGGGTAGTGAACTCGGGGTTATGGCGGTTGTCAATGCCCTCGTTCCGGAAGACCCGTCCGATTTCGTAGACCTTTTCCAGCCCGCCGATGATGCACCGCTTCAGGTGGAGTTCCGTGGCGATGCGCAGGTAGAGACGGCGGTCCAGGGCGTGGTGGTGGGTAACGAAGGGGCGGGCGAAGGCGCCGGCCGCCACAGGGAGGAGGATAGGCGTCTCCACCTCCACAAAGCCCCGCTGGTCCAGGAAACGGCGGATGGCCTGCACAACTTTATGGCGCAGCACAAGGAGTTGGCGGGAGGGCTCGTTGGCCATCCAGTCCAGGTAGCGCTGGCGGTAGCGTAGTTCCACATCCCGCAGGCCGTGCCACTTGGCCGGGGGTGGGCGCAGGGCCTTGCAGAGGATGGCTATCTCCTGGGCCTCCAGAGTGATCTCGCCGGTGCGGGTGCGGAAGAGGGGACCCACCGCCCCCAGGAAGTCGCCCAGGTCCAGGTCTTTTGTCAGGGCATAGGCGTTGCCGAGAGCATCCTGGCGCAGAAGCACCTGGAGGCGTCCCGAGCCGTCCCGCAGGTCCAGGAAAGTGGCTCTGCCCATGGCGCGCAGGGCGGAGATACGCCCGGCCACCCGCACGGGTGGGGTGCGCCACGGGGCGCCGTGCTGGGCCTCCTCCTGCTGGAAGAGGGCGATGGCCTGCTGGGCGGTGTGGGTGCGGGAGAAACGGGGCGGATAGGGGTCCAGGCCCTGGGCGCGCAGGTGGTGGAGTTTGGCCAGGCGGGACTGAAACAGGTCTTCACTGCGCTGGGGCACGGGAGGCTCCCTCCGGCTAGCGCACTTCCAGCACCTTCAGGCGCACCACACCCCCCGGGGTCTGAGCCTGGGCGATGTCACCGGGGCGCAGGCCCAGCAAGGCCCGTCCGATAGGGGACTCGTTGGATATCTTCCCCTTGGCAGGCTCTGCTTCGGCGCTCCCCACAATCTGGTAGGTGAACCGGCGCCCGTGCTGGTCCTCCACCACTACGGTGGAACCCATACCGACAGCGCCCCCCGCCTGCCCTGGGGCGATGAGCAGGGCGGTCTTCAAGAGGTTCTCCAGTTCCAGGATGCGCCCTTCCACCCGTGCCTGCTCCCGTTTGGCCGCTTCATACTCGGCGTTATCAACCGTTCCTCCCACCTCGGCGGCCCGTTTGAGGGCCTCGGCTACTTCCCGTCGCCGCACGGTGCGCAGGAACTCCAGTTCCTCCTGGTATTTCTTGAGGCCCTCTTCGGTGAGGTAGATAGGCCGTTGCGTCATTGCTGACCCCCAGTGGTGCGGTGGGCCTTTACACCAGCAGTAGGGAAAAAGAAAGACTGAGGCGCACAGGCTGTCCCAGCCATCTCATATCATAGTGGGCGTAAGGGGAAAAGTAAAGGGGAGGGGGTCTACCAATCCGCGGCCAGGACTTGGCCCATCCCATACAGCCGCTGCTCCTGGGGGTGTCCGCCCAGTTCTTCTCCCTGCCCCCCAGCCCGAGAAGGCACCCTTGGAGGTTAGGGGGCGCCGTGAGACAAGCCCCGCATGACTTGACAGCCCCCCGGCGGGGCAATAGAGTATGGGGCGGTATACATTTGAGGGGAGGGCAAGGAGGTATCCATTGGTAGAGTATGCACCGAAACTGCTTTGCGAAGGGATTGAAGGGGTCAATATAGAACGGATGCGGAGGGACCGGCAGGCCCGTGCCCGCCAGGTAATGCAACAGCACGGCGTCGCCTCCCTGCTGGTTACGGGCCCCACCAACATCCGCTACCTGGAAGACTTCGTCTCAGGGGATATTCAGCCCGGCGACAACTACCTGCTCTTTTTCGCCGAGCACGACTCGGTGATGTTCGGCAACGCCGGCACGCACCTTCAGTCCCCGGACCAGGCCCCCTGGATAAAGCACTGGCGCCCCGCCCGCTCGTGGCTTCAAGGCCTCCCCGGCCCCTCGGCCACCAGAGAGGAGATGGGCCTGTGGGCACAGGAGATCGCCGCCGAGTTGCGCTCCCGTGGCGTGGCCAGGGAGCCCCTCGGGGTGCTGGGCTACGAGGAACCCGCCCTGGAGGCCCTGCGGGAGTTGGGGCTGAAGGTGGTGGACGGCGCTCCCATCCTGATGGAGGCGTGCGCCGTCAAGACCCCCGACGAGATCACCTGCTTGAAGAACGCTACCTCTCTCACGACGGTGGGTTTTGAGAAGGCCCGAGACCTCTTGCGCCCCGGCGTGAGCACCCGAGACCTGACCCTGGAGATCCGCCATGCCCTCCTGCGGGTCGGGGCGGAGGATGCCCAGCCGCGCATGCGCTTCGGCCCCCAGGCCTTCCCCCGCAGTATCGCCCCTGTGTGGCAACGGGTGGAATATGGCGACCTGGGCTACATCTTCTTGTGCCGAACCTCCGTCCTGGGGTATCGCACCTGCATCTATCGCTCCTATATCGTGGGGCGCAAACCCACCGAGAAGGAGAAGGACTGGTATAAGCGCCTGCGCGAGCGCCTGGACAGGGTCATAGACGCCCTTCGCCCGGGGGCGACCACCGCCGACGCTGCCCAGCACTTCCCGCCGGCCAGCACCTGGGGACTGCAGGACGAGTGTGAGGTGCTCACGGTGGAGTTTGGCCACGGCATCGGCCTTTGCATGCTCCGTGGGGGCGGGATGGCGTATAACCCCCCTATTATCAACCGCCAGTGGTCCCTGAAGCACCCCCAGCCCATCGTGCCGGGGATGGTCATCGCTGTAGAGAGCCTGGAGGGAGAGTGGCGGGCAGGAGGCGTCCGCCTGGAGGATGTGGTCGTGGTAACGGAGAAAGGCCCCCAACTTATTGACCACTACCCCCGGGACGAGATCATCGTGGCGGGCGCATAAGGAGGGCGCTATGGAC
>BEHZ01000103.1 GCA_002923335.1 bacterium HR23
TACACCAGCACCGCCAGCCCCTCCAGCACCACCACGTCCTCGGCGTTGTAGCGCACCAGCGTCTGCAGGGCCTCCTGGCTGCCCCGCTTATACTCCTGCCACAGGAGCACGGCGTGGTAGCCATCCAGCCCCTCCAGGTCGCTGGGGCGGGATAGACCCAGTGCCTGCTGGATGCGCTTCAGCCCGCCCCGATAGCCCAAACGGTGCAGGGGATACATGAGGTCTATATGCGCCATGTGCCGGAGCACCGGCCCCAGTTCAGCCTCCAGGAAGGGGGCGTCAAAGCGCACACCATTGTAGGTGACCAGGAGGCGATAGCGCAGAAGTTCCCCCGGGAGCAGGTGCAGGTTCTGTCCACGGATAAAGGGGCGATACTCCCACCCATCATACAGGCCGACCACAGTTATATATCCACTGGAGCCGGGGGAAAGGCCGGTGGTCTCTATGTCCAGAAAGACCACCCGGTCCCGGAAGTCGGAGAAGAGGCGCCAGCGCTCCCCGCCGGGGAGGCGAGCGTGGAACCAATGGGCATCGCCCAGAGCCCGACGGGCCTGGCTCTCCCGCAGGGCAGAGGAGAGGTGGCCCACCCACGGACGAGCACCCCGCTCCAGAGCACGGGCCAACGCCTCCCAGGTGGCGATGCCCTGACGCCACAAGGCGTGCTCGGTCGCCGGCCCGATGCCCGGCAGGTGCAGGAAGGTATGGACAAGCATCGCCCCCATGATACAGCGGGGGCGGTGCCGGCTCTACATCGGCTCGGCCTCAATGAGGCCGTAGTCCCCGTTCTCCCGCCGATACAACACCGACCAGCGCCCCGTATCGGTATTCTGGAAGAGGAAGAACTGGTGGCCCAGGGCCTCCATCTGCAGAGCAGCCTCCTCTAGGGTCATGGGCTTCATGGGGAAGCGCTTGATGCGCACTAGGTGCCGGCCGGTGGGCAACTCCAGGGGCAAGGGCTGGGCGGTGGTGGGGGGAGTGGCAGGGAGAGGCTCGGGCGGTGTAGGGCCGCGGGCCGCCTTACCCCCCACCTCGCCCCGGTGCAGGAAGGCGCGGTAGGAGGCCACACGGCGGTCTATGGTGTCCACCACCGCATCCACCGCCGACTCCAGGGTGCCCGCCCGCTCCTCGGCACGGAGCACCCGCCCGTTGATGTCCAGGGTAACCTCCGCCCGATACCGTCGGTCGGCCTGGCGGGTGTCCTCATAGGTTACCTCCAGAAGGGCGGAGAGGACCCGCAGGCCGTTCAGCAGGCGTTCAAGACGGGCGACCTTCTTGTCCAGATAGGTTTGCATGGGAGGGGAGAGGGTCAGGTTGCGGGAGTGCAGGCGGACCTCCATCGCTGGCCTCCACAGGCCCCCGGGTGGGGGCAGGCGTGGTGTGCACTTCTATTGTATCCCATGGGCGCTCTACAGACCCCGAGCGGGCCTGGCGTCGCCCTGGGGGGCGTGTGGATTTGCACCCCCACCATGCCTTTGCTATAATCCTCGTGGGAGGTGTGCATGGCCACCACCGCCGGGAGTAAAGTGGCATCCCCCTGGCCCCAGGTTACTCCCACGCCCCTTTACCAACCCAACGGTCGCCCTGATATCCCCACCCTGGAGCGCATCGCCCGCATCATCCGCCGAGACATCGTGCAGATGACTGCCCTGGCCGGGAGCGGGCACCCCGGAGGCTCCCTCTCGGCGGTGGAGATCCTGGTAACCCTCTACTTCTGTGTGATGCGCCATAACCCTTCCGACCCCTCCTGGCCCGACCGGGACCGCTTCATCCTCAGCAAGGCCCACGCCTGCCCGGTGCTGTATGCGGTGCTGGCGCGGTGCGGTTACTTCCCTGTGGAGGAACTGGCCACCTTCCGCCGTATCAACAGCCGTTTGCAGGGGCACGCACACATCATGACCCCGGGGGTGGAGTTCTCGGGTGGCTCCCTGGGCCAGGGCCTCTCCTTCGGCATTGGGTGCGCCCTGGCGGGCCGTCTGGACAACCGCCCCTATCGGGTGTATGTCCTCCTGGGGGACGGCGAGTGCGACGAAGGGCAAGTGTGGGAGGGTGCCATGGCCGCCTCCCACTATAAGGTGGACAACCTCACCGTCATCCTGGACCGCAACCGCATCCAGAACGACCGCTTCACCTCGGAGGCCATGGAACTGGAGCCCCTGGCGGAGAAATGGCGGGCCTTCGGCTGGGCGGTGCAAGAGGTGGACGGCCACTCCTTCCCCGCCCTCCTGGATGCCCTGGAAGGCGCCCGCCAGGTGAAGGGGCGTCCCAGCATCATCATCGCCCACACGGTAAAGGGGAGAGGCGTGAGTTTCATGGAGAACAACCCTGACTTCCACGGGCGGGCGCCCACGCCCCAGGAACTGGCCCAAGCCCTGAAGGAACTGGGGGACGAGGGGTGAGCCGCCCCGCCACCAGCCCCCGCCTGCGCCTGTGGAGGGAGGTCCTCCCTTTCCTGGCGGTGGCCCTTTCCCCCTCGGCTTTCCTGGGCATCATCAGCGGGGCGCTGGGATGGCATTGGGGCATCCCTCTGGTGTGGGGGGCGGTGGTGGGCGTCGCGTATCCCATCCAACGCCGTCTCCGTGGCCTGGAGGCCGGCGGGCGAGCCTGGCGGTGGGCGGTGGTCCTGGGCATAGCCAACGCCCTGGTTGCCCTCCTCATCCGCTTCCTGGTGGGACTGACACGTTCATAAGGGAGCAGTAGACAAATGGCCCAGTGGACCCTGGCCTCCACCCGTGAAGCCTACGGCAAAGCCCTCTTGGAACTGGGGAGAGAGGACCCCCGCATCGTGGTGCTGGGGGCAGACCTCAACAAGTCCACCCAAACGGTGCACTTCGCCAAGGCCTTTCCGGAGCGCTTCTTCGACGTGGGCATTGCCGAAGCCAACATGATGAGCATCGCCGCCGGCCTGGCCTCCGCCGGCAAGATCCCCTTCTGCTCCACCTTCACCGTCTTCGGGGTGTGCCGGGCCTACGACCAACTGCGCATCAGCATTGCCCAGCCTGCCCTGAATGTGAAGGTGGTCTGCTCCCACGCGGGCATTATCACGGGGGAAGACGGCATGTCGGCTCACGGCATTGAGGACCTGGCCCTGGTGCTGGCCCTCCCCACCTTCACGGTGGTGGCCCCCTGCGACGCCCCCGAGACGGTCTCGGCAGTGCGGGCCATCGCCCGCCACCCCGGTCCCTGCTACATGCGGGTGTATCGCCCCGCCACCCCGGTGGTGCACACCAACGGCTCCCCCTTCGTCCTGGGGAAGGCGGAAGTCCTCCGCCCCGGCACGGACGCCACCATCATCGCCTGCGGGAGCATGGTGCCCTGGGCCCTGGAGGCAGCCCTCCTGCTGGATGGGCAGGGCATCTCTTGCCGTGTAGTGAACGTGCACACCCTGCGCCCCCTGGACGAAGACGCCATCCTGCGGTGCGCCCGGGAGACGGGGGCCATTGTAACCGCCGAGGAGCACCTGGTCTACGGCGGTCTGGGGGCGCTGGTGGCCCAGACCCTCGCCCGCACCTGCCCCGTCCCGGTGGAGATGGTGGGCCTCACCCGCTATGCCGAGTCCGGCACACCCCAGCACCTGCTGGAGAAATACGGCCTTACCCCCCGCCACATCGCCCAGGCGGTCCAGCGGGCGGTAGCCCGCAAGGGATAAGCCTCCGGTGTGCCCACCGCATCCGTGGCGGTGTGGTATCCTCTAGGGCAAAGGTGGGTGTGGGGGTGCCCCTCCTCAGATGACGACCTTGCTTGTGCTTTCCACACGGGAGCGGAGGGAGACCCTGTGCACCCCTCTGCGGGAGGCAGGGTATGCGGTCGCCTTCCTCCCGGACCCCCAGCGCCTCGCCTCCCTCCCCTCCGAGGAGGTGCCCGACCTGCTGGTGGCCGACGCCATCGCCCTGGAGGAGGGGGCCTGCATCCAGGCCCTCCAGAACGCCAGGAACCACCGTATCCCGGTGCTGGCGGTGGTGGGCGAGGGGGCGGGAACACGCCTCCTGGAGCGGGGGCTGGCCGACGACTTCCTCTGGGAGCCGGTGCGCTTCCCCGAACTCCTCTGGCGAGTGCGCCTTCTGCTCCGCCGCACCCGTGGCCACGCCCTGGCCAACACCATCCGTGTGGGGGACCTGGAGATAGACCAGGAACGCTACCTGGTGCGGGTGGCAGGACGCCGCGTAGACCTCACTTACAAGGAGTATGAACTGCTCCGCCTCCTGGCCAGCAACCCCGGCCGGGTCTTCACCCGTGAGGCCCTCCTCTCCCAGGTGTGGGGCTACGATTACTTCGGAGGCACCCGCACCGTGGACGTGCACATCCGCCGTCTCCGCAGTAAACTGGAAGACGCCCAGCACACTTTCATCGAAACGGTATGGAATGTGGGTTACCGCTTCAAGGCCCCCGAAGGGGGGCCACCGGAAGCGTGAGAAGGGGTGAGCCGTGTCCCTCCCTGCCGACCCCCTCACGGCCCAGGCCTATGCCGACAGCCTTGTCCAGCGCACGGCCCAGGAACTGGCCCGCCTGGTGAAGGAGTTGGCCTCCGCCCTTGACCCCTTCCCCGCCTTCCTGGGCATGGCCACCCTCCAGGCCATAGAAGTGGAAGGGGGGAGACGCGACCCCGAACAGGGGTGCATCGTGGTCTGCCCCGATGGGGAACTCTATGAACTGGTCCTGCGCCTCGTGCCCGGGCCGGTGGATGTGATGCCCATTGACCAGGTGGAGGAGTTCAAGCCCCTGGACTTGCCCCCCGCAGACTACATCCCCCTGGCCTATCGGGCTATCCAAGCCCTGGCCACCGAACTGGCCCGCCGACGCCTCCCCCGCTAGAAAGGAGCGCTGTGCCCCCGGTTATCGTAGTCTGCGTGGACGGCCTGGACATCGCCTACCTGGATGCCGCCCCTACCCCCACCCTGGATGCCATCAAGCGCTCCGCCCTGGGCCCCGGCCACCCCTCCTTCTTCCGCATGGGGCGAGGGATGCTCCCCTCTGTGACCAATGTCAACATGACCTCTATCCTCACGGGGTGTTACCCGGAGGGGCACGGCATCGTCTCCAACTACTGGCTGGACAGGGGCACCGGGGAGGAGGTGTATATGGAGCACGCCTCTTATCTGCTGGCCCCCACCCTGATGCGCCGTGTCGCCCAAAAGGGGGGCAGGAGCGCCCTCCTGGTGGCCAAGGACAAACTGCGGAGCCTCCTGGACGACGGGGCCACCTTTGCTACCTCCTCGGAGCGCCCCACCTCCTGGGCGGTGGAAGACGCCGGCCCGCCCCCCTCCATCTACTCCGCCGAAGTGAACCTCTGGCTCCTGGACGCCGCCCTGGCCCTCCTGCGCCGTGAGCGGGTAGACCTGTGTGCCGTCATCACTACCGACTACCCCATGCACGCCTGGCCCCCCGACGACCCCCGGGCGGTGGCCTACATCCAGGGGCTGGACCAGCGCATCGGCGCCCTGCTGGACGCCTTCCCCTCCGCCACCCTCCTCCTCACCGCCGACCACGGTATGGGCGCCAAAACGGTGGGAGTGGACCTGGGGAAACTCCTGGCCCGCCGGGGCATCTCCGGCGCGGCCCTCCCCATCATCAAAGACCGCTATGTGGTGCACCACCAGAACCTGGGCGGCTCCGCCTACATTTACCTGGAGCACCCGGAGGACAGGGAGCGGGCGCTGGATGCCCTCGCCCAGTGTCCCCATGTGGAGATGGCCCTCCCCCGGGAGGAGGCATCCCGCCGTTTCCGCCTGCATCTCCAGCGCATGGGGGATATTCTGGTGGTGGCGGACAGGGAGGCGGTCTTCGGCCTGCTCAACGAAGAGGTGGAGCGGGTGCAGGTGCGCTCCCACGGCTCCCTGCACGAGACCTTTGTGCCCCTCCTGGCCTACAATACCCCCGGCTTCTCCGCACAGGAGAACCGCCAGGTCGGTGAGTGGGTGGCACAGCACCTGGGCCTGTAGCGGGCGTTAGGGGAAAGAAGAGGCCCCCTGGGTCCGCCAGGGGGCCCTCTCTTCGCCAGAAACGGACAGGGGTTTACGGAGGCAGGGTGGTGGTGCTCACCCGCACCGTTACCTGCACCTGGGTGCCCGCCACCGGAGTAACGGTGAAGGTGAGGTTGAAGCGGGCGACCGTTACCGTGTCTGCTGTGGCG
>BEHZ01000104.1 GCA_002923335.1 bacterium HR23
CGCCTTCCCCGCTCTGAAGGACAGGCAGGCGGTGGCGGTGCAGTTCGCCTCGGTGCGTGGGGAGGGGCCGGAGCGCCTGGCGGGGAAGGGATGGGAGGCCCAGCGGGTGGGGCGTGCCCCCCGCCCCCTTTCGCCCCACGACCTCCAGGGCAACGCCTTTATCCTCACCCTGCGCGACCTGTCCCACGAGGAGGCGCACCGCCTGCGTGCCGCCCTCCAGGAGCGGGCGGTGCACGGCCTGCCCAACTACTTTGACCGCCAGCGCTTCGGCTCATGCATCCCAGGGGAAGGGTGCATCGGCAAGGCCATCCTTGTGGGGCAGTGGGAGAAGGCCCTGCGCCTCTTTCTGGCTACCCCCCTTCCGGGGGAAGGGACGAGGGTGCGCTCCTTCAAGACGACGGCTGGCCAGCGCTGGGGGGAATGGGCCCTCCTCGCTTCCCTGGCCCCCCGGGGACCGCTGCGCAGTGTCCTCACCTACCTGAAGGACCACCCCACCGACCTGCGGGGGGCGGTGGACCGCATCGCCCCCAACCTCCTCTCCCTCTACCTCTCGGCATATCAGGCGTGGCTATGGAATGCCTCGGCGGGACGGTGGCTGGAGACGCTTCTGGGGCCTACAGGGGTAGCGACGAAGTGCCTGGTGGTGGCAGGGCGCTCCCTTCCCTTGTATGCCACCCTCCCCCCTGCCCTGCGGGGGCGCCTGGCGGGGGCGAGCCTGCCCCTCCCCCACCACCGCCTGGCTTTCGCCGACGAGACGGCCCGAGCGTGTATGCTGGCGGTGCTGGCGGAGGAGGGCTTGGCCCTGCGGGACCTGAAGGCCCGCCATATCACCCACGCCTACCTGGGGAGAGGGGCGCGGCCCCTTCTCCTCTTTCCTCAGAGCCTCACGGTGGGCGACGCCCAGCCCGACGACCGCTTCCCGGGGCGCTGGAAACTGGGAGTCGCCTTTACCCTGCCCCCCGGCTCCTATGCCACCCTGCTGGTGAAGGCGTCCGCTCTGCTGGCGGGCGTGCAGGTGCACGATGAAGGGGGCGAGCAGTAGCCCGCCCCCTCGCTCTGCTTCGCCCTTACTTCTGGAGGGTGCGGAGGAAGGCTATCACATTGCGCAGGTCCTGGTCGGTGAGGGCGGGGTTACCGCCTCTGGGAGGCATGGTGACTTTGGTTTTGCTCTCTGGGGAGTCGGCGGGCCGGCCCACCTTCAGGAACTCCAGGAGTTGGTCGTCGGTAAGG
This sequence comes from bacterium HR23, assembly GCA_002923335.1. Taxonomy (GTDB): domain Bacteria; phylum Chloroflexota; class Dehalococcoidia; order Lucifugimonadales; family HRBIN23; genus HRBIN23. The sequence goes on from BEHZ01000104.1 coordinate 1,231, forward strand.
CCCTTGATGAAGTCGTTATTCCACAAAGGCAGGCCCAAACCGCTAATCCCCTCGGCATTGGCGCCGTGGCAGGCCGAACAGGTGCCGGCGAAGACCTGCTTACCTTTGTTGGCGTCGCCTGCAGTAGTAGAGGCGGAGGTAGGAGTAGGCGTGCGTGTAACAGGGGTTGCGCCAGTGCTCCGAGGTGTGGGGGTGGGCGTGGGCTTGGCGGCGCCCCCTCCACAGGCGGTCAGCAGGGCCGCCACGCCTATGGCCAGACCGATAAGGGCAAGACGACGCATTCTCTCCTCCCGATGTGCTGGCTCTGCACTTCCCCAGGCCTCTTTGCCCTCCCTCAGCGGCGCTCAATGGCGAGGCTTAGGGTTGCGCTTGTGATAAGGATAACACACGCACCTGGGCGAAGTCCAGCACCTGCCCCTGCTTCTCCTGGGCAAAGCCCTCGGCCTGGGAGCGTTGGGCGAAAGCGGCTATCCCGTAGCCCATAGGGGAGAGGATGCGAGGGCTGACCACATAGAAGGCGCTCTCTGCCCGTATCCACGCCTCGGTGGGGTAGTCGTGGACGAAGAAGGCCAGAGGTTTGGCCTCCGGGTGGGCACGGAAGTAGAGCACCATGCATCCGATATCATCAAAGACGAGGCCCGTGCCCTCCGCCAGCACCGCTCCGGCGGAGTATTTGGCCTCGTTGATAATCATCCCGCAGGTGGCGCAGACGCTCCTCCCATAGCGGATGGGGGGAGGTTTCACCTCTCCCCCCGAGGAGGGCTTGCAGGAGGCCAGCCCGGGGGCCACCACCCCCATCCCCAGAGCCAGCAGAGCCTTCAGGAGGTCCCGCCGTGTCCACTCCATACCGGTTTACCCCGCATCGCTCCTGGCCAGGTGCCAATAGGCGATGGCCAGGGGCACCACAATCCACAGGGCCAAAAGGCCAGCCGTGAGGAAGGGCATAGCCCCGCCCAGGTGGTCCCCGGCGTAAAGCCCCACAGGCCCCAGCACCTCCAGATGGGAGCCCAGAGCCAACACCGCCCCCAGGCGGAAATCCTGCAAGGGGTTGAGCAGAGCAACACCCAGGAACAGGGGAGGCGGCATCTGGGCGATAAGGGCGCTGCCCATGAGCCCCAGGTCGCCCAGGAGCACCATCCCCAGCCATACCAGGAGGGCCACTCCCACCGCCATCCCACTGCGCCGTGCAAAGGTGGAAAGCATGAGCCCGATGGCCAGGGACGCCTCGCCCAGGAGCAGGGTGAACCCCAGCAGGGCCAGGAAGCCGCCGCCCCCGGCGCTCCCCCCCAGGGCCAGCAGGACGCCCGTGAGACCCAGCCCGGCCAGCAAGGCCCCGGCCAGGGCAAGGCCCAGCCCCAGAGTCTTCCCCAGAAAGAACTGGGCACGGGAGAGGGGTTGGGTCAGCCAAAGGGCCAGGGTGCCCCGCTCCCACTCCCCGGCCAGGGCGGTGGCTCCGCTCACCAGCCCCATCAACGGCGTAATGAGCATCACCAGGTTCACCAGGCCCGCCGAGGTGCGCCCGAAGCCCGCCAACCCCAACCTCCCTGAGCCGGCCAGGCCCAACAGGGCGATGAGTAGGGCCAACGCCCCAAACCCCAGGGCGGAGCCCAGGAACCACCGGCTCCGCAATGCCTCTCCCACCTCTTTGGCCACCAGCGTCCGCAGGATAGCCCCGTCTGTGACCACCATCTTCTCAGCCATAGGTGCTACTCCACCTCAAAGTCCTCCACAGGAATGCCCGCCTCCCACAGCACCGAGAGGGCGTGCACCTTTTGGGCCGGGGCGACATGCACCCGCAGACCCACACCGTTCTGGGAGAGGGCAAACCCCGCCCCCCGTAACGCCTCCACCGCCTTCTCCCGTGCCCAGGGGGGCACCAGCAGGAAGAGAGAGGCCCCCGGTGCCTCCCTCAGCAGAGCGGAGGGGGGCACCTCCCCTACCGCTTTCCCCTGCTCCAGGCGCAGGACCCGGTCCGCCAGAGCCAGCACCTCTTCCCCCCGATGGGAGGTGAGGAGGATGCCCCGCCCCTCGGCCTTCAAACGACGCAGAAGGGCCAGCACCTCCCGACGCCCCCCAGCGTCCAGGTTCGCCGTCGGCTCGTCCAGAATCAACAGAGGGGGGTTGGGTAGGAGGGCCACCGCCAGAGCCAGGCGCCGGCGCATCCCCCCCGAAAGGGTGCGCACCGGACGGTGGGCGTGGGAAGTAAGGCCCACCCGCTCCAGCATGACCCCCACCCGCTCCCTCGGAATGCCCCGCAGGTCGGCCACCATCTCCAGCACCTGGGCGGAGGTCCAGTGGTCGGGGAAGGTCGGCTCCTGAGGGACCACGCCGATAAAGGCACGGGCCTGCTTCCCGTGAGAGCGAGCGTCATATCCCAGGATGGAAATGCGCCCCTGATACTTCAGCAGACCCAGGATGCACCGCACAATGGTGGTCTTCCCTGCCCCGTTGGGCCCCCACAGGGCCAGCACCTCCCCTGCCTTCAGGGTAAAGGAGACCCCCTCCACGGCAGTGAAGCGCCCGAAGCGCTTGGTGAGGCCCTCTATCCGCAGAAGCACCCCCTCCTCCTTTCTGCCGGCGGGAGATGGCCGGGGGGTGCGCCGACGCCCCAGCCATACCCAGCCCACCGACGCCAAGCCTCCCAGGGCGAGCACCCCGGACACCACCCCTTCCCACGGAAGGGGGCGCTTCCCCCGCCCCACCGCCAGGGGTGGAGGTGCCATAATGGGGGCCGGGTCCTCCATCTGCACCACCGGTTGGTAGAACGGGAAGGCCCGCACCGCCGTCTCCAGGGCCTGGGCGGAGGGGGCGAAGAGGAAGAAGCGCAGGAGGGGGTAGCGGCCGGCGATGTCCTCAAAGAAGTGGCGGGAGCGGTAGGGCAGGTCGCCGATGCCGTCCCCGTTGGCGTCATACCCGGCGTAGTCGCTCCAGAAGTTGCCCCGTCCCCCCGGCGCCCAGGTGTTGGCCCCGGAGCGCCCTCCGCCACGAATGACCACCTGCTCCAGGTTGTCGGCGAAGGCGTTGCCCGTGAAGGTATTGCCCACCGCCGTAGGGGAAAGGAGCAGGCCGATGTCGTTATAGGCAATGGTATTCCCCTCCCAGTGGGCGGTGGTCTCGTCGGCGGTGTCCTCTAGGTAAAGCCCCACCCGGTTGCGGGCCACCAGATTGCCCCGGGTGGACACGGCGTCGGCGTTTTTGAAGCCCATGCCGTATCCGCTGGGGCCACGGTTGCCCACCACCCGGTTGCCCTCCAAGTGCACATCCCGCGAATACATGACGAAGACGCCCACCGAACTGTCCTGGAGGGTGTTGCCCTCAATATGGGCGTGGCTGGCATACATCAAGTGGAGGGCGTAGCGCATGCGGGCAATGGTGTTGTGGCGTGCCCTCACACCCCGAGAGAACCACACGATCACATCCCGCCCATCGCGGAGGGTGTTGCCCTCTATAAGGGTGTCGTTGCTCTCCCAGAGGCGGATGAGGTCACCCCGGCGGGGCACCTCCACCGCCTTGCCCCGCAGGGTGTTCCCTACTATTTGGCTCCCCGGCGCCTGGCGCAGGTAGATACCGAAGAGCACATCCTCCAGGCGGTTGCGCAGGATGCGCACCGCAGGGGCCAGCACCAGAATACCACTATCCTCTTTGTCCGAGTTGGAGCCACTCCCACGGATAACAAACCCTTCCACCTCCACCCCGGGGGCGGTGATGGTGAGGACCGTCCCCCGTCCCTGGCCGTCCAGGACCGGCCACCCCCTGCCCACCAGGCGCAACGGCTTGTCCACCACCAGGGGGCCAAAGTAAACGCCCGGAGGCACCTCCAGGGTCTCGCCGGGCGTGGCCTGGCGGATGCGCTCTTGCAGAGGCAAGGGGACCTGGGTGTCGGCCCTTGCCACAAGCGCCACGGCCAGGAGCGCCACCCCCCCGAGCACGGCCAGCAGACGCACTGCTACCCCCGCACGGCCAGTTTCGCCTCCCGTCGGCGCACCAGCAGGGCCAGCACCGCCAGCACCGCCGACGCGGATGCCAGGAGAAACCCTGTGCCGAACTGGGCGGCGGTGCGGAACTGGGCTATCTTCCCTTCGCCCAAAAGGGGAGGGGTGAAGGGCTTCAGGCGGATGGGGGCAGTGGGGTCAAGGGAGTGGCCGGAGTAGTAGAGCCAGAAGGCCAGGTCGCCGGCAAACACCAGGGGATAGGCCAGCAAGAGCACCACCGGCACCCATGCCCAGCGGGTGGGCAGGAAGGCAGACACCGCCACCAGGACGGCCAGGAGGGGCACCGCATAGCGGGCCAGCATCCGCTCAATGCGAGCGGCGGTCTCCAGTTTGCGCATCCCGATGTAGTGGTTCAGGCCGTTGATCTCCCGCACATCCCCTGCCAGGCGGGTGGCGTAGGCCTGCATACGCAGCCCCCCCGGATACTGGGGCGCAAAGAGGACCAGCCCCCAGTAGGGGAAGGCGAGGCTGAGCAGGAGGAGCGCCCCCGCCGCGACCAGCAGCCCCCTGGCCACCCACCGGGGTGCCCAGCGGCCCTGGCGGCGGATGCCCTCTTGCTGGGGTTGTGTGGCGGTGCGTTCTGCGGTCATCATGGCAGTCCCTCCCCGTCGGGGTGGGGGGAGGGCCTCCCCCCACCCCGCTGGTATGGTGTTACGGTTCCACGATGAGGTAACCCATCATCTCCAAGTGCAGGGCGGAGCAGAACTCGGTGCAGTAGAAGGGGTAGACACCGGGCCTGTCCGCCACGAACTCTAGGGTGGCGGTCTCCCCGGGCTCAATGGCCAGTTGCTTGTTGTAACCGCCGATGCCCAGGCCGCGGGAGGCGTCCCGGGTGCGCTCAATGTTGGTGATGTGCCAGATTACCCGGTCACACCTCTTCACCCGC